>DAHXOQ010000400.1 GCA_027364815.1 Acidobacteriaceae bacterium
TTTTTGGATGGTAACGCTTGGTTAAAGACGCAGATGTGATTCTTTTCGCTCAATATCAAGTGCATTGGCTGATATGCAGAGTTCAATTGTTTGGGTGATGGAAATTATTTTTTTGGTCGGGCGCCACGCTCAACGAATAACGTGACAATTCGTGTCGGAACTAGCCACGTCAACACAGCAATCATTTTTCCACTGAAGTTTGGGATAATGATGCGCTTGCCTTTGGCCAGAGCTTTTACACCAAGGCGCGCAACTTCTTCTGCAGATTGGCGCTTGCTGCCGGAGAGTTCACCCGCGCGGGAAATATCAAAGAACTCGCTCTCCGTAGAGCCAGGGCAAAGGGCAGTGACCTTCACACCGCTGCGGCTAACTTCTTCGGCAACGGCGGCGGCGTAAAAACGATCGAAAACTTTGGTGGCGGCGTAGGTGGCGAAGTATGGCAACGGCTGGTAACTGGCGACAGAAGAGACGATTAGCACCCAACCCTGGCCGCGCTTGACCATGGCAGGAAGAAAAAGGCGGGTAAGGTGAACCATGGCCTCGCAGTTGACGCGCACCTGGCTCAGTTCCTGATCGAGGCGTGCTTCATTTGCTGGCCCGTACTGGCCCAGCCCTGCGTTGTTGATGAGAATGTCGACCTCGAGGTCGGCTGTGGCATTGAAGATGGCCTCAGGGGCCGATGGGTCGTTGAGATCTGCAATTACAGTTCTGACTTCACTTCCCTTTGCGCGGAGTTCACTGGCTAAAGCTTCGAGGCGGTCACTGCGACGCGCGGTCAAAATGAGTTTTGCGCCCGAGGCGGCGAGTTCTCTGGCGAGTGCGACGCCAATTCCTGCGCTGGCACCTGTGACCAGGGCCCATTTGTCTTGGAAGATTTTTTTCTCCATAGAGGAATGATACTTGCTGGACAGGGATCCAGGCTCAGTGAAGAGTGGAGATTGAATATTGAATTGAATGAGCACCATCCGACCTGAATGGCGCTCAGATTTACAGCTTACTTGCTGAAGACGGGCTGCTGCTTGGTATCGAAATTCTTCTCTGTCTTGCCAGCCTTTTGTGCAGCCTTATTCGCAATGTCTTGAACCTTGCTGTCTGATTTGTCTTTCGGTTCAATCAAGGTAGCGGTTTTGTCTGCCGGGTTTTTATCGAGTGGATTTTGCATGTTTGTTTCTCCTGTTACAAGCCTGACGTAGAAGGCCGGCAACATCTGTTCACATTTGCTCGCCTCAGAAACGTGATGAATTGACAGCGGGGTAGACAAATTTCTCTGTAGTCACAGGTGGATGCGTTAGTGGGATATTGGGGATGTTTTTAGATTAGTTAACAATCCTGAAAAAATAGTTCTCTCTAGTTAGTTCTCAGTTGTCAGATGCAAAGCGATTGAGAAAACAATGGATGGGTGGCAGTTTGGCTTCTGTTACGCAGAAACGGCGAGTCGGCGCGTGGATTTGAGTGAGGAGCGGTTGGGCCATCCGGCAACGAATGGATTAATCGGATTCGCGGTAAAGGCCAAGTTCTTTGACCATGGAGCAGTGGGGCCGGAGGGCTGCAACGATTTGCTCGTCCTGATTGGGATTTTTAAGTTGCGCGTCGATGTAGAAGATGTACTCCCAGGGCTTGCCGGGAACAGGGCGGGATTCAATCTTGGTGAGGTTAGCGCCGAGCCCGGCAATGGATGAGAGGGCTTTGACAAGGCTGCCGGGTTGATTTTCCAGGGCGAAGGCGAGGCTGACCTTGTTGGCATCTTGCGGCGAGATTGCCTCCGAGGCGCGGTGGATG
>DAHXOQ010000401.1 GCA_027364815.1 Acidobacteriaceae bacterium
GAACCATGCTCGAGCGGAGTTTTTCAGATGAGAGAGGAGCGAGTCAATTAGAAAGTGAATGGCAACTGGAAAAGATGAGTACACGGACGAAATTCTTCGGAATTCATCGTCCTTTAGCAATCCATTCGCCTGATTGAATTAATCTGTTAACGTTTGGTGCGGCTGGGTAATCAATTGACTGGCCGCCGACAGAGGGCAGAGCTTGAGTCAGACTATTGTTGTGCTTGAGGATGACGTTGATATTGCTCGGCTGGTGCAGCATCATCTGGAGGGCGCAGGATTTGTTCCGCGCGTCTACCATACGCCGGCGAATGTAGTCTCCGATGCTGAACGGCAGCCACCGGCATTGTTTTTGCTGGATATTATGGTTCCGGGCGGCGATGGTCTGGATCTTTGCCGGCGTTTGCGCAATCATAATGGACTCTCGACGGTGCCGATTATTTTTTTGACGGCGCGTGCCAGCGAGAATGATCGCGTGCTGGGGCTGGAGCTCGGCGCGGATGATTACATCACCAAGCCATTTGCGACACGTGAACTGGTGGCGCGCGTCAAGGCAGTACTGCGCAGGTTTGAGCGTCCTTCAGCGCCTTCAGTGATCACGTTTGAAGAGGTCGTCATCGACGCCAACGCGATGCAACTGACGGTGCGTGGCGAGTTGACGACGACGACAGCCACTGAGTTCCGGCTGCTGGATTATCTGGCGCGGCATCCGGGAAGAGTCTTCAGCCGCGACCATCTGCTGGATGCGGTTTGGGGCGATGCGCGTTTTGTGACGCCTAGGTCGGTGGATGTGTATGTGCGGCGCATCAGAGAGAAGATTGAGATTGACCCGGAAGAACCTCGCTACCTGAAGACGGTGCGTGGAGCCGGTTACCGATTTGAACTGCCCAAGGGCGTTTGACTCGAAGCGCAGTTCTTGCAAAGACTTTACTCACAACTAAAGCTAGAATTGACTCATCAGGATTGAGTCACGCGATGACGCGCAAATATTTTGTGAGATTGCTGGGACTTTTTGCGCTGATGCTGGTGCTGCACACGGTGGTGAGCTATCTGCTCTTCCACGAGGTGCTGGCCCGCACAGTGCAGGAGCAGATGCGCGTCTTGGAGTGGGATGCGCTGCTGGCGTGGCTGCTGGCCATTCTTCTGATGCTGCCGGTGATGGTATGGGTTGCGGCGGTGATCTCGAATCGTCTGAAGCGCGTGATCGGATTTGCGAATTATCTGGCCGAAGGGCATTTGGAGGCGCGGCTCGACCTGGGCCGTGGAGATGAACTCTACGAGATTGAACAGGCACTGAACCGGACAGCGGCGCGGCTGGAGGGGAGCTTTACCGAGCTCGAAAGCCGGCGGCAGGATTTGGCGTTGATGCTCGATTCGATGCAGGAGGCCGTTGTCGCGGTCGGTGCGGATGGCACAGTGCGGTGGTCAAATGCGCTGATGCAACAGATTGCGGGGACGCAGATACGCATGGATCGTGCGCTGGTGCACTCGATGCGGGACCCTGACCTGCTGGCAGCGATTGCTGAGACGTTGACTGAGGGAGTGTTGCGCACAGGGCGTGCGTATTCGCTGGTGCCAGGAAGGATTTACGAGATCAACGCGGCGCCGCTGCCCGGTGGCGGAGCGCTGGCCGTGCTGCATGATGTCACTGCGATTGAAGCGGCGGAGCAATCGCGCAGAGATTTTATTGCGAATGTGAGCCATGAGTTGCGCACGCCGTTAACTTCGATTCAAGGGTATGTGGAAACGCTGCTTGAG
>DAHXOQ010000402.1 GCA_027364815.1 Acidobacteriaceae bacterium
GCGGCAATGTTCCCAACATGTTTCGCACCATTGCGCATCGCCCGGAAATCTTCGAGACGATGATCGCTCACTTTGAGGCGATCCTAAACACCGGCACGCTGACTACAAAGTTGAAGGAACTGGTCATCATCCGCACCTCCCAGCTAAACCACTGCGACTATTGTCTGGCCTCGCACAGTCGCATTGGCGTCAAGCTCGGCTGGAAGCAAGACCAGTTGGATTATCTGGCGGAATATCGTACGCGCGGAGATTTTACGCCCGCAGAAAAGGCCGCGCTTCAACTCGCCGAGCAAATGACGCAGAACGAGCGGCCCCTGACAGACGATGAGATGACGGCCTTACGCACACACTACTCCGAGGGCGAGATTGTTGAGTTAATGGCAGCGATTGGCATCTTCAATTACTTCAACCGCTTCAACAATCTGCTGGACATGGAACCGACCAACATGGAGCCTACCAACTCCGCGGCTCCGTCCTCCGCGTCAACATCCGCCGATCTTAGTACAGCAACACGATGATCCGATAGCCAGTGTAACCGCCGCTGTCTACCTCTCCGCACGCGCCCACAGCTGCAAGATGCGCATGCGTGCTGGCCATGTGATCAATGGCCTGCGGCGGCAGATGATGCAGATTGGTCGTTACGTAATCCATAACGCGCTTGGGAGAGGGCTCCACGCGCAGCGGTGTTTTGCCACAGTAGGTGCGGGCGACAGTTGAATCAGGTTCGACGGAAACATTCTGCGCCGACACCAGTTCCGATACCAGTTGCTCCTGCAAACTGCGTTGCAACACCTCGACAGTTTTTGCAAAATCTTCTACAACAAATAATTCCCCGTTGCGCTTCACTACGCCAAAGCCAACTCCACTCCAACTCGCGTTAAGGATATTTGCAAGACGGGCGGGCGAGTTCATCCATTCCTGATGGATGCGGGTCGCGCTCGGCTCCTCTGCCACATTTTCAGCGACGTTGATGGCCGCCAAGCGTTGTTGACTGATGCGCGAAAGCAACGCCGGTTCGTCAGCCAGCCGATAGGAAACCTTATTTGCGGTGGCCATGCGAAGAGCATGCTGGCGTGCCGCACGGGCAAGCTCAGGATTATTATTTAGCGGTTCCAGACCGCGTGAAAAGCGTTCCTGGTTGAGCCACTGCAGCAGGGACGTAGCCGCTTGCTGCTCGACTGCAGTTTGCGCCTGAGCGCAGAGAGCTGTGCTAAAAATAAAAATGAAAACTGCAATGAGTTCCGCGAAACAAATTCTATGACGTTGAATGGCTTGGCTCATCATAAAAAAAATCCTCCGGTGCGTCTTTCTTCCAATCCGAAAATGCCTGATCCAGCGTGTAGCGCCAGTGGTAGCCGGCCTCGCGCAAGCGTTTCGGTTCAATGTTGGTGGAGCGGAAGAGCATTCGCATCCGAACCGGATGAATAGGCTGCTGAATTCTGAACACGCGCGCAATGGCGGCAATGGGATAGGACAATCCCATCAACACACTTCGCGGGATGGAGAGCGGGCGACGCTTCCGTCCCGTTACGCGACATGTGGCCTGTACGAAATCTTCCACAGTGGGCGGCGGGTCGGCAGAAACATTCCACAATACAACAGGGGAAGCATTTGTCATTTGATATTGCAGCGCAAATCGCATGACATGGCACAGCTCTTTTACGTAGACCCCCGCTTTGCGGGTGGTCTTGTTTCCGGTGTAAAAAAAGTAGCCTTTCACC
>DAHXOQ010000403.1 GCA_027364815.1 Acidobacteriaceae bacterium
ACACCATCCAAGGGCGGCGAAACCGTGTGCCCGGAATGCGATGGCACCGGTCAGGTGACGCAGATGGGCGGGCGGATGAAGTTCAATATTCCTTGCCCGCGGTGCGATGGGACAGGAAGGATTACCTCGACGTGTGGGACTTGCCACGGCGAGGGTGTGGTGACCAAGAGCGAGTCAGTTGAGTTCCGCATCAAGGCGGGAACGCACGACGGGCAACGGATCAGGCTGCAGGGCAAGGGAAATGCGGGCGTGCGCGGGGGTGCGGCGGGAGATTTGTACGTGATTGTGAGGACAGGAACGCATCCGGTGTTTACGCGGAGTGGGGACGATATTCATTTGACGGTTCCGGTGACGATTGCGGAGGCATCGCTTGGGGCGAAAGTTGATGTTCCGACGATTGAGGGGCGCGCGCAGTTGAAGATTCCGCCGGGGACGCAGAGCGGGCAGAAGCTTCGGATGCGAGAGCGCGGCGTGGAGAGTGCGGCGAATGCGGATCAGCGCGGGGATCAGATTGTGACGATTGAGGTGATTGTGCCGACGCTGAACGATGAGCGGAGCAGGGAGATTATGCGAGAGTTGGCGAAACTCAATCATCAGGATCCGAGGGTGGCGTTGTTTGCTAAGTTGCCGTGATGATTTTTAAGTGCTGCAGATGAAGAGTTTTTCCATTAGTCTTGAGTTGAAGAAAAAACAATGAGTGCAAAACGCAAATCGAAGGGCGCGTACATGATTTCGGCGGTGGCCGAGATGTATGCCATTCATCCGCAGACGCTGCGGCTCTATGAGCGCGAAGGGTTGCTGAAGCCATCGCGCACGGAGGGGAATACGCGGCTGTATACAGATGAGGATCTGGAGCGGCTGGAGTTCATCTTGAATCTGGCGCGGGATTTGGGCGTGAATATTGCAGGGATGGCGATTATTCTGCAGATGCGCGAGCGGATGGAAGAGATGAACCGGCAGATGCAGAGCTTTGTGGAGTATGTGCGCACGGAGATGCTGACGCGTATGCAGCAGGCGCAGGGGATGGCACCGCAGGGCGCGATTGTTCCGATGCGGAAGCCGATGATTGTGCCGGCGAGAAAGCCGGCGGTTGCGGGAAAAGCGAAACGATAAATTAGATTGATTCACCCCTTCATTCGACTAGCTTGTTGCAGGTATTCTTAGAAGTGCATGTTCTACGCACTGCTTGCACTTGGAGTTTTCGGGCTGATTACGTCGACGGTCTTCGCAGGGATGGTCCTGTGGGCGACGCCGGCTTATTTGCGCGGACGACGGGCGGCGATTGCTGCGGAAGCTGAGTCGCGCGAGTTGCCACCGCTCTCGCTGATAAAGCCGCTGCACGGAGCCGATCCCGGGCTTGAGGCTTATCTGGTGAGCTTCTACGAGCAGAATTATCCGGCGTATGAAATTCTTTTTTGCGCGCGGTCGGAGCACGATGCGGGGCTGGAGATTGCGCGCAGGGTTGCGGCGCGGTATCCGCAAATTCCGACACAGATTCTTTGGACGAATGGGGAGCCCGATTACATCAATGCGAAAGTGGCGTCGATGGAGTTGATGGAGCGGGCGGCGCGTCATGAGATTTTGGTGATCAGCGACAGCGACGTGAGAGTAACGCCGGATTATCTGCGCGCGGTGGCGCTGCCGTTTGCGGACGAGCGCGTCGGCGGGATGTGTTGCCCGTATCGCGGTGTGGCGGCGGAGGGTGGACTGTG
>DAHXOQ010000404.1 GCA_027364815.1 Acidobacteriaceae bacterium
CCCAGCGAATCCCGCCGCAAGCTCTTCGCGCACATCAACGTCACCATCGCCCTCATCGCATTCATTGGCTCCGTAGTTGAGATATTCCGCGGCATCTCGCATGCCCACGCCATCGGGGCAGAAGTCAACCCAATCGCGCTTACCAGCAAAATCGCTCTCGCAGCACTGCTACTTCTCTACATTATTCTCTGCGTTCGCTCCTTCATCACTGCGCGTAGATCAGGAAAGGTTTAACTGAATGGGCAGCATGCACGGCATGGGCGGTATGGGTGGCGGAATGAAGGCTGAGCGTTCCTCGCGCGGTGGCGGAATGCGTGCTGCAACTGATGCACTCCCAAAACGCAAGCCCAGCTTCAAACACATCTGGCCGCACATCTGGGCGCTCATGCGTCCGCGCCTATGGCTCATCACCGGTGGGCTTGGGCTCACGCTCATCAAAGTTGCTGCCGGCCTCACTATTCCAGCCATCAGCAAATACCTCATTGACAACGTTCTCAATGCGAATCCGCCCCACCCAGAGCGCCTTTTCTACATTATCGCCATAGTTCTCGGCGCTACGCTGACACAGGCCATCACTTCCTACTCGCTCACACAATTGCTCTCCGTCGAGGGCCAGAAGCTTATTGCCGAACTGCGTCGCCGCGTTCAGCGTCACGTTGGACTGCTGCCCGTTTCCTACTACGACGAGAATCGCGCCGGTACCCTCGTCGCACGCATCATGACAGACGTTGAGGGCGTGCGCAATCTCATCGGCACCGGCCTCGTCGACTTCGTCGGCGGAACACTTACCGCCGTCTTCGCCTTCGCATTTCTCATGCATCGTAGTGTCACAGTCACGCTCACCGTCTTCGCTGTCATCGGCATCTTTACTTTCTTTTTACAAATGGGATTCAAGAAGATTCGCCCCATTTTCCGCGAACGCGGCAAAATCAACGCTGAGGTCACAGGCAGGCTCACAGAATCACTCGGCGGCGTGCGCGTCATCAAGGGCTATCACGCAGAAGATCGCGAAGCCGAAGTCTTCGCCGGTGGTGTGCAGAAACTGCTTGATAACGTCATGAAGTCCCTGCGCATGACCAGCACTCTCGGCTCAGCTTCCACCGCAGTTCTCGGGATTGTCACCGCTATCGTCATGTTCATGGGCGGTCACCTCATCCTCAGCCACACATGGACCGTTGGATCTTATTTTCAATACAACATGTTTCTCGCCTTCATGATCGCGCCTGTCTTCCAGATCGTGAACATCGGTACGCAACTTACAGAAGCATTCGCCGGGCTCGACCGCACCACGGAGCTACTCTCCGTCCCCGACGAAAACCAATCGCCCGATCGCACCATCTCGCTTCCGCCTATCAACGGCAACGTGCAATTTGAAGACGTCCACTTCGCATACGATCCTGAAAAGCCCGTCCTCCACGGCATCAGCTTCGATTCGCGCCCCGGCACTGTCACTGCACTGGTCGGCTCCTCGGGCTCAGGCAAGTCCACCATCATTAGTTTGATCTGCGCTTTCCACACGCCCATCACCGGCCGCATCCTGGTCGATGGCACGGACCTCTCCAAGGTCAACCTCAACACCTACCGCTCGCAACTCGGCGTCGTTCTTCAGGATTCTTTCCTCTTCGACGGCTCCATCCGCGAGAACATCCTCTTCTCCCGCCCCAACGCAACTGAAGATGAATTCCTCTTCGCCTGCCGCACTG
>DAHXOQ010000405.1 GCA_027364815.1 Acidobacteriaceae bacterium
GCCGCAGCCGAGAGAGGCGAGGCGGGCCTTCTCAGGGATGTGGCTGGTTTCATCAGCGGTGTAAAGATTCGTGGTGATGGGATCGCAGCAGCGGAGGCCGGGGTCGCAACAGGCGGCGACGGTTCCCTTTTCGGTGATGGCACGGGCTGCTGAGCCGTATTTTTCTTTGACTTCTTCGCGTTGCTGGTCGGCAGTCTTGGTGGTGGATTTTTCGGCTGTGGTGGTCATGTTGCGTTTCCCTCGTATGCGTTAAGGCGAATATATCCCCGGGTTGACATATTTGTCAAGACGCATATGATGGAAATGTGAAAAGAAAAGCTACATTTTGTGATTTGGCTCCGCTCTTTGCCGCGCTGGCGGATGTGACGAGGCTGCGCCTGCTGAATCTGATTGCGGGACGCGAGGTTTGCGTTTGCAATTTGGTGGATGTGCTGGGGCAGAGTCAGCCGAAGATTTCAAGGCACTTGGCGTATCTGCGGCGGGCCGGAGTGGTGTCTGCGAGGCGCGAGGGTAAGTGGATGCATTACCGCATGGAAGAGCCGAAGAATGCTGCGATGGCAGCGGTGATGACGACGACGCTTGAGGGGTTGAAGAAGGATGATGCAATGCGGGCGGATCGGGAGAAGTTGAAAAAGGTTTGTTGCGTGACGGATGTGAGTAGAGATTTAGTAAAGATAGTTCAATGAAAATAAATTAGACATACTGAATCAACAAGATTTTTATCTTCGAAATTACTGAAAATTCTCAAAAATTGAGATGGCTTCCTGCTCTTGTTCTGGCGGTCCTGTGTAATACAGTTCATAGGGAATCCGCGCAGCATTACATGTCAATGTTGTTGATACATGCTGTCCGAAAATAGTCATTGTGTCTCTTATGCAATACCATGTTGAACTCCTAGCTTGAATATTTGTTACTGAGTGAGTCCAACCAAGTACGGGATTGACATTCATTCTCGACACCATCGAACTAGTTTGACGCGATTGCTCGACATCATTCTCAGTCACTTCTCCTCCCGTGGTGGGCATGACCGTAATCTCTGGCTCATAGATGTCCGTGGATTTGCATGCACGCGGAATAGAGATCGATGTCCAACCTGCAAATTCATTTTTTAATACCCACCAACGTTTAGGGAGTTCAAGACTGTAAGCTCCGAACTTGACGGTATCGCCATGGCGGAAATGCCATACCTGTGCATATGCGTATTTGCGATACCGTGCCGCATAGAACACAAGAATTAAGAACACAACGATTAAACAAACTGAGATTAGCGTTCTGCGAGTGAATAATTTCATGCCCTTCCCCTAGCTATCAGAGTGCGGCGGCGATGGCGTTGTTCAGCGTGGCTAGGCCGGCGGCGATGTCTACTCCCAAATGAACGCGGAGTGCGCGACGGCCGCGGGCTTCGAGGACGGCGATGTCGCCGGCGGCTTGCGCGTCAATGACAATGCCAAAAGTATATTTAGCGGCGGGGATGGCTAGGTCTTCGGCGTGGTCCGAGGTGATCTGCAGAAAGACGCCGGTGTTGGGGCCGCCCTTGTAATCCTGGCCGGTGGAGTGCAGGAAGCGGGGGCCGAAGCCGAGGCAGGTGGCCACATGCCGGGCGTCGCGCACTTTGTGGCGGAAGCCCTGGATGGCCGCTTCATGCTCGGGGAACATGGGCAGG
>DAHXOQ010000406.1 GCA_027364815.1 Acidobacteriaceae bacterium
CTCTCTCCATGGCCGTGCGCAGATTGCCGAGGTTGACCAGGTTGCCGTTGTGCGCGATTGCGATGAGTCCCTTGGTGGATTCAACGCGAATCGGCTGCGCGTTGAGAAGGGCGGAGTCGCCGGTCGTCGAGTAGCGCGTGTGGCCGATGGCCATGGGGCCAGGAAGTTTGTCGATGACGTCGTCGGTGAAAATTTCCGAGACGAGTCCCATGCCTTTGATGTTCGAAAGCTTTTGGCCGTCGGCGGTGGCGATACCTGCAGATTCCTGGCCGCGATGTTGGAGTGCGTAGAGGCCGAGGTAGGCCATGCGGGCTGCGTCTGGATGGCCGTGAATGGCGACAACGCCGCACTCTTCGCGGAGTTTTGGATCATCAGATTCAGGGATCAGGGAACAGGAGGCAGGGATCAGGGCATGGAGCTTGGAATCAGCGCGAAGATCGTTGGTGCGGTCGGGGATGCCTTCGATGCCTTGAAAGAGATGCCTCATGCGTGCACCTCGTCATGGAGGGTGGCTTCGAGCGAGGTGCTCCAGGGTTGGCGGAGTTCGTTGATGCTGCAGTCAATTACCAAACCACTTTCTCCAACAGAAATTTCAGGATGAATTGAAATTTTGAGTCGGTCTGGAATGGTTTTGCCAATAGGACTGCAATTCAAATCTTCGAATTGATCGAATACAATTGATTGGATTTTTTCGATATTTGATGGATCTGCAGTGATCATAACTAATGATGCATCCTCAGCAAAAAGTGCGAGTAGAGAAGGAGCCTCGGCTAGTGGTATTAATGTGGCATCAGCGCCGATTGAATTCTCAAAACATGATTCTGCCAATGCAACTGCAATGCCACCGTCGCTAATATCTTTCGCGCTCGTGATTAACTCTTCATCTGCCAGCTTTGCAAGGCATTTATGAAGTTCGGCCTCACCTTCTAAATACAAACGTGGCGGCTCACCCCAAAATTGATTTAAAACAACCTTCGCAAATTGCGAAGAACCGAGTTCACGAATTGCGATTGGACCAATATTTGAAAACAAACCCTCGCCTATTAGAAGTATGACTTCTCCCTCACTCCGAAAGTTTGCAGGAATGGCTTTGGTAACATCTTCCAAAATACCGACGATTCCAAGCACAGGTGTTGGATAGATGCCGACGCCGCGCGTTTCGTTGTAGAGGGAGACGTTGCCGCCAGTGATCGGGGTGCCGAGAGCGATGCAGGCTTCGCTGATGCCGTCGATGGCGGCGGAAAGCTGCGCCATGATCTCGGGCTTCTCGGGGTTGCCGAAGTTGAGGCAGTTGGTGGCGGCGACGGGTGTGGCTCCGGTGCAGGCGACTTTTCGCGCTGCCTCAGCAACTGCGTGCATCGCGCCGAGTTTTGGATCAAGATAAGCCCAGCGACCATTTCCATCGAGAGCCATGGCGAGTCCGCGTTCGTGGCGCACGCCGTTTGAATCAAGTGTGCCCGTGCCTTTGATGCGCATAATTCCGGCTTCTCCACCGGGGCCGGCGACGGTGTTGGGCTGGACCATGGTGTCGTACTGTTCGTGAACCCAACGCTTGGAGCAGATGTTGGAGCTGGCGAGGAGCTTCTTCAAGTCGGCGGTGTAGTCGCGGGGCTTGTTGAGCTCGGCGAGAA
>DAHXOQ010000407.1 GCA_027364815.1 Acidobacteriaceae bacterium
TCATTGACTGTTGAACCCGTCGATTCTATATTTAGTTGATACTTTTGAGGACATTTATGGACGACTCTGCAAGCGTAATCATCAGCATGTTCTTCGTCTTAATCTTAATCGCATTGGCAATCGGCGTATACTTTTTCCCTTCAATTGTCGCGTCACTCCGAAATCATTCAAATACTCTGTCAATCTTTATCCTAAATTTCTTTTTTGGGTTTACTGTGCTTGGATGGATTGGCGCACTCATTTGGGGATGCTCAGACAATGTAAAACCTATAGATGAAATGGACATGCGTCGTAGATCTCAGAACTTTCGCATTGTTCTTTTTACAATTATCTTTGTGTTCGTTATTCTCGGAACCATTTCAGTTTTATTCCACAAAAGAGTTCAACATTTCAGAGAGCCTGATTCTGCACAGTCCATTAAGGAATTGCCTCATACGGAGGAAACTGAAACGGCACCGGTCAATACACATTCAATTCCTGATGAAACCCCGCAAAATTATTCACTAAATGATTTTGCGCCATACGCAAACGAACGTTTCGGATATAGAATCGACTATCCGAGCTCATTCGAGTCAGGTGCGTTGCCTGTTAATGGCGATGGAATCACCCTTCGATCCTCTGACGGGAATGCAAGACTTGTCGTTTCTGGTATCAATAATCCTGGATACACACTGAACGACGAATACACTCGCGCCGTCAATGCGATACGCGGCCAACTCGGCTATAACAAACTTGCTAAGACTTGGTTCGTTATCACATGGGATGATGGAGCCAATATGGGATACACAAAGGAATTTGTCGGGCGTGGGTCAATAAATTCGTTTACGTTCACATTTCCATCAACTCAGCAGCATGATTATGATTCAACTATTACAAAAATAGAAAAATCCTTTCGTGCTGGCGATATTGAAGTTGCACATTAACCTCGAGCCGCCATTCTGGCTCTGCCACGCGCGGCAACGATAGCAGGAAGATTCTTGAAAGTTTCCTCAGTGTATTCAGTGTATTCGCCCCGTTGAATGCACAATTCACCCTCTTCAATTTCAGCGATCAACTCCATGCGGCGGCGTTCGCGCTCGACGAAGATGTCCATAGCGCGGCTGATGGCATCGGCCGTGTCACGGACGCGCCCTTGCTTGATTGCATGCTTTACGAACGAATCCTGCTCGGGAGTGAGTTGAATTTCCATGAATTGATGGTAGGACGAGTGGAATGCGCTGTCAATGAACGATGGTAATTTGAGTGGCAGGTGGTTTCATCTTCATCAGTGCAATGTAAACAATTCCAGCGACGAAGAAGCCGACGAACCATGCGTAGTCGTAGAGGAAGTGCAGCGGGTGAATGAAGAGGCCGATGAGCGCGGTGATGACGCCGAGGGCGAGGGCGATGATGGCCAGCGGATTGATGCCTCGGCGGTAGTGGTAGATGCCGTCGGAGTGGTAGAGGGAGTTGATGTCGAGCTCGGTTTTGCGAATGAAGAAGTAGTCGGCGACCATGATGCCGGCGACGGG
>DAHXOQ010000408.1 GCA_027364815.1 Acidobacteriaceae bacterium
GAGTGGCACTGGAGTTTGAGATTACGAGAGAAGCCGGAGGAAGTGATCGGTGTGATTACGCTGAGACGCGGAGAACGCAGTAATCGCGGCTTCTGGCTGGGTCTTGAGTGGCAAGGACAGGGGTTGATGAGCGAGGCTGCGGATTGGGTGACGGATTATTGGTTTGATGTACTGGGATTTGAAGTGATGCGCGTGGCGAAGTCGAGTGGGAATCCGGGTTCGCGACGGATCTCAGAGAAGCAAGGGATGCGCTTGGTGGGACACGATGTGAGGGAGTTTGTTTCAGGAAGAGCGGAGACGGATTTGTGGGAGTTGACGAAGGAAGAGTGGAGGAAAAGCAGGGGCAGAAGGGCTAAGAATTAGCTGCACTCGTAATCAATTCACACAGTCGCGTAATTTTCTGCTGGGGTGGGTGGGAAGACGCGGACTCGGTCGACGCGTCGGTCGGTGGAGGCGATGACTTCAATGCGGAGATTCACATCTTTGATGACAACGAGCTCGCCCGCGTGCGGAATGCTGCCGGCTACTTCGGAGACCAGACCACCAATGGTGGTGGCTTCGTAGGTGTCGCCAAGTTCGATGGGTTCGCCGAAGAGCTTGGGTAAGAGATCGACATCGTAAGCGCCGGGGAGAATCCAGGAGCCATCGGCTTGTTTGATGGGCTCTTCGAGGGGAATGTCGATGTCGCGCTCATCGCGAATGTCGCCGACGATTTCTTCGAGAAGGTCTTCAATAGTGACGACACCAGAGACGGCGCCGTACTCGTCGATGACGATACGCATGTGCTGCTTCTCGCGCTGCATCTCGCGCAGTAGTTCGTAGCCGCGCTTGGTCTCAGGGACGAACTCGACTGGGCGGGCGATGCTGGCAACGGTGCGGGTGCGGGCTTCAACGTCGGTGATGCGGAGGAGATCATGGGCAATGGCGACGCCGGTGATGTCGTCGAGTGATTTTCCGTAGACAGGGACGCGAGAGTAATTTTGTTCGCGCCATGCGTCGAGAAATTTTTCCAAAGTTAAAGTGCCGGGAACGGCAAAGATGCCGGGTCTCGGGGTCATGACTTCGCGGACTAGAGTGTCGCCAAATTCGACGGCAGAGCGAACAAGTTCGCGGTCGGATTCTTCGAGGATTCCCTCTTCTTCGCCGGCTTCAATGAGCGCGTCAACGTCGATAGCATCTTCTTCCTCTTTGCTTTGCTGGCCTTCAGCGATGGAAGCGAGGGAGAGAAAGACGCCGGCAATGAGGGCTATCGGCGCGACGATCCAGAGGAGGATGCGAAAAATGTAAGTGAGTCGGCGCGCCCAGAGTCCGCGGGTGCGAATGACGAGGAGCGCAGGAAGAAGCTGGTTGCAGAGGGCGACGATGAGGCCGAGTGCGAGGAGCGCCTGAGCGAATTCGAGTGGCGTAGGTGG
>DAHXOQ010000409.1 GCA_027364815.1 Acidobacteriaceae bacterium
GAAATATCCACCTTCTCTCCCACTCTTGACGCCGCGCAAATACGCACCCGTCCCAGGGCGCCATTCCGCGCCTCTGCTCCATCAGTCGATCTCGGCAGTGCGCAGATGATCGTCAGCGTCGGCCGAGGTATCAAGGAGCAGGATAACCTCCACATCGTTGCAGAGCTTGCCGCAGCTCTCGGCGCAGAGCTTGCCGCATCGCGCCCAATCTGCGATGCCGGCTGGCTTCCGATGGAGCGCCAGGTTGGCAGCTCGGGCCAAACCGTTGCACCTAAACTCTACCTTGCAGTTGGAATTTCCGGCGCCATTCAGCACCTCGTCGGAATGAAGGCCTCGGGCTGCATTGTCGCCATCAACAAGGACCCCGACGCGCCAATCTTTGAAGTCGCAGACTACGGCATTGTCGGCGACCTCTTCGAAATCGTCCCCGCACTGACTGAAGCAATCAAAACCGCAAAAGCATAAGAATGGATTACAACTGAAACACCAATGAACTAGAATGTGCGACGGGAGCTACTATGACGACCCGTCGCACATTTCTTTTGACCGCCTCCGCCGCAGCCGCCGCGCTCTGCGCCAAATCCACTCCCGCAACTTCACTCCTTGCCAACGAATCCCCCTCCCCTGCACTCCCAAGATTCCCGCTTAAAGAATTCGATTACTCCGCAGTCGATCTTGCTCCCGGCCCTGCACAAACTCAATTCGAGCAAACCCAAAAAGTACTGCTCGAAATGAATGAAGACTCCATGCTCACGCCCTGGCGCATGCGAGCAGGACTTCCCGCCCCCGGGCCTCAGATGGGCGGCTGGTACGACGAAGTTCCTCCCCACAAAACGCCCAGCGGCGGCGAGGGATTTGCACCGGCTGAGGCCTTTGGACAGTGGATTTCAGCTCTCTCACGTGGTTACGCCATCACCCGCAATCCTTTGGCAAAAGCTAAAGTCGAGCACATTCTCGCCCTCTTTCAAGCAACCATCTCGCCACTCTTCTGGAAAAACTTTCCCTACCCTGCGTACAACTACGACAAGACCGTCATCGCCCTCATTGACGCGCACAAATTCCTCGGCACGCCCAACGCGTTCGACCTGCTCAACAAGGTCACCGACGCCGCAGAGCCCTGGTTTCCGCCTCACGCGATCGATCGTGGCGAGCCGCAGCGCAAATGGCGTGCTTCCATCGGTGAGCCCACCACCGACGGATGGACCTGGGATGAG
>DAHXOQ010000040.1 GCA_027364815.1 Acidobacteriaceae bacterium
CGCATCGTGGCGTTTGGCAAGACGCTGGCCATTATGGTCAAGAACAAGCTGGCAATGGAACCACTCCGGATTGGCATAGCCCAGTGCGCGATTGAGCAGAATCTGCCGCGCCGTCGACTTCAACAAATCCGCGCCACGCACCACTTCTGTGATGCGCATAGCGGCATCATCAGCCACGCAGGCCAACTGGTAGCTCGGCACGCCATCGCGCCGCCACACTAGAAAATCACCAAAATCTTTTCCTGCAACAAAACTCGTTGGGCCAAAATTCTTGTCCGTGAAGCTGATCGTCTCCCCATCAGGAACACGAAAACGCCAGTTGACTCCCTCAAGATTCTCTGCGAAACGCATCTCCGCACCTGCTTCCGGTCGGCAGGTTCCCGGATAAATTGGTTCATCATCAAATCCCTCGGGCTTGCCCTCGAGCACCTCATGTGGCGCACCAAGCGAAGTATCGAGGTCCTTGCGTGTGCAACGGCATGGGTAAATATATCCGCCACGCAAAAGCTTGCGCCACGCATCCAGATAGACTGTCCGTCGCTTGCTCTGGCTGTATGGCCCAAAGCGTCCATCTGCATCGGGACCCTCTTGCCAGCGAATTCCCAGCCAACGCATATCCTCAATCGCAGCTGTGACAAACTCCTTGCGGCTGCGCTGCTGATCCAGATCTTCAATGCGCAAAATCAGCGCACCGCCAGCCTTCCGCGCCCGCTCGTACGCCTGCCAGAAGGTGCGCGCGTGGCCCACATGCAGATAGCCTGTGGGCGAAGGCGCAATTCTGCCGCGATACTCGCTCGTAATCGGGTGCGTAATACTCGCCATGTTTTCAGTTTAGTTTTTTGTTCATTGCACCAGAGGTCATGAAGGCAACTTCTCCGCGCATCTGTATAGCTGTTGCCAATGACAAAGTTGGTTCCGTTCAGCACACAAAAAATATGCGGCGCCAATTTCAGCGCCGCTTCTCATGAAGAAAATAGAAAAATCTACTCTGCAGCGCCTGTCGAAACCGTATGCTCGCTTGTAGTTTCTCTGCTCTCAGTCGGGCTATCGCTCACATCCGCATTGCCGCTCACCGTTGCGCGCGAGTTGTGCGTGTGCTTTGAAATCTCATCCTGCAGATGCTTCGGGTCAACCGAAACCGTAACCATGTCCAGCTCATTTCCATCCAGGTCGATCACCACCAGGTCCATGCGATTGCCTTTGGGGCGTGCGTAAATCAGCGATTGATCATTGCTCAGCGGATGCGTCTCGCGAATCATGCGCTTCCAGTTATTGCCCAGCTTCTCTTCAACAAGCGCGTTGAACTCGGCTCCATCCACCGGCCCTTTGAAATCCTCAAAGGTCACCACGTTGATGCCGCTCACTCCGCCCTTCGTGCTGATGCGTGCTAATGCACTTGCAAAGCCCATCATGGGAATTCGCGTCGGATGAGCATGGTAGCGGTTTTCGATTGCACGCACAGTCGCATCAAAACCAGTATCGCCCTGTGATGCCATCACCGCTGTAGCAACTGCCAATCCTACAACGACAAATCCAAGCGTCAGAAAAATTATACGTTTCATTATTTCTCCTCCTGCTGAGAGCCCTTCTCAACGGCCTGGCGATGCTTCTCGGCTTCTTTCTTCTGCTTATCTGCGGCCCTTCTTGCTTTCTCCGCAGCCTTCATCTGTTCTGCATTGGCCTGCGCCTCTGCAGTTACGTGAGCTACTTCCGCCTGGTTCGGCAGCGAGCCGAGTTGCGCGCCTAGTCCATTCAGGTGCTTCAACTCATCCATCTGAATCGGTCCAAGGATAAAAACAATCGAGATCTCTTTCGGCTCAGCAGTCAGAATGAACATTCCGTGGTTCTGACCGTTGACCATTTTCACCATGATATCGCTGCTCTCGCCGTCCTTTACGCTGTGCTCTTTAACCAATGAATGCCACTCGCCATTACTGGTGAAATATGAGCGAAGTTGATCGATCTCTTCCTTGGAGTACGCGCCTTCCTTGGCAAATTCATAGTTGCGAATATAGATGCCGTCAAGGCCCTCGACCAGTGACTTTACGCTTTTGTCGTCCTTATCCATGAACTGGCCGGCAAAGGCCAGCATTGACTTGTCGAGCGTCACCTCAGAAACATCAGAGGCGCGAGAGGCTATCTCCTTCTCAATCGGTGAGGGCGCGGGTAGTGAATCCTGCGCACATGCAATACCAAATCCAAATCCAACCACCGCAATCGCCGCCAAAAAATACAGTTTCAAATTCCGTTTCATCTCATTCCTCCGCTTTCTTCTCCCTTGAATTTTGTGAAATCAATCCCTCTTACTCGTGTGGCTGACCCTTCTCTGCCAGCCGGTCCTGCACATGCTGAAAGGCATGATGCGTAATCTGCAATGCCAGGTAAAGTTGCTCGCGTGCCTTCTCCGCCTTGCGTTGTTCATCGTAGTGGTGCTCTACCAGTGCCCCGCTCACTCCCGCCGTCAACAAAACAGTCGCCGCAATCCGCGCCGGCAAATGCCAGTGAACTCTCCGCGGCTTCATTTCAATTGCAAGCACCTTCTGTGCAGAACTTTCACGCGCTGCCAGAATGCGCTCCTTCAATCCCCGCGGCGCATCTACACGCGCAAAGACTCCGCGCAGCTCCTGCTCAAACTCAACTTCGCTTTGTTCAATCTCGTTCATTCTGTACTCCCGGCTGTATTCAGTTCAACGGAGTGAAAACTCTCCCCACCGCGAACAAACTCTTTGAGCTCTGCTTGAGCTTTGCTCCTGAGCAACTTCAACCCGCGGTGCAACTGGCTCTTGATCGTTGCAACCGGCATACCCAACATCGTTGCAATCTCCTCCGCGCTCAGCTCTTCCTGGTAGCGCAGAATCAGTACGCTACGTTGTTGCTCAGGCAACTGCTTCAGCAGCTCTTCCACGCGACGCCCCAGCGGCGAATCGCCAACTGCAAACTCAACCGCATGCTTCTCTTCAAGCTCAACCCAGCGATCAGTCGCCCTCGTCCGTCTGCGCCTCAACGCATCAGTCGCCCGGCTTACCGCAACGCGACGCAACCAATTTCGCGCATGATCTGCATCCACAATCTTATTCAGATGGCGAGCAAGCTCCAGAAAAACATCCTGCGCAATCTCTTCGGCCAATCCACGGTCGCCTGTCATGCGCAATGCAATCGAGAAAACCATCGACTGATGTTCATCCACGAGTTGTTCAAATTTCAGCTCGGCTTGCATGCGTTGCGCTCTACCTATCTATCCGCAGGGAAGTGCATTGCCGGATGCATTAGATACGAAAAAAATTGCAGACTGGTTCGATATCACTGAATTCAATGCAAAAAAACTCCCCCGGTGCTGGATTTAAATCCAAATTCCAGGGGAGTTCCCGTTTTTCAATCACAGCTATTTTCCGTGCATTAGCTCGTTATACCGCCGCGCATACTCCGTCTTGTAATCCTCCACCGTGCGCGCATAGCTCATTGCTGGCGGATTCTTGCTCATCACCCAGTTGATCTTCGCTTCATGCGTATTTGCCGGCATTGTCAGTCCACTATCCTTCGCCTGCACCGGTTTTCCATCTGCAGTCGCACTTTTCACATCCATGAACCACGGCAAATGCACGACCAGATTTTTTGGCGCGCTTGTGAAGTTGCTTTCAATCTTCAACACTGCATCAAATGCCGAGGGTTGCTCCAGCGTAAATCCCACCTGCCCAAAGTAAGTCGGCGCCTTGCGCACTGCAATCGTCTTCCCCGCGCCAATCCAATCCGGTGAAATCACGCTGAGTAAATGCAGTTCATCACCCTCTTCGCGCACCAGCATCGTGCGCAGCAGCGTTCTGTACTCGGCGGCAAACCATCCATGCGGTGCCAGGTTGTCTTCAAAATTTCTATCGCCCCACGGCAGCATCGCAAACTCAAAGCCCGCATGGGTCGAACTTGTGTGCATCAGCAGTGAGTAAAATTCCTTGAGCGCCTGCTCCTGGTCGCCGCGTATCACCTCGGTCATTGTGTTTTTGATCGTCAAGTAATGATGAAGGAACTCGCCATTTGCATAGGTCATGATTCCTTCCTTGTACTTGGCCTGCGTGCGCTTCAGCGTCTCTGTCACACGCGGATCATGCGCCTGAAGTGTTGGCTCGGGAACAACGGCCAGCAAATTTCCCCAGTCATAACCTTCCTTCTGCCCATCGAGCGCCGGAGGAATATAACCGCCATTCTCTTCCGCTCTCTGATCCAGAACCTTCGCGAAAGCAGCGTGATAATCATCCGCCTCAGCCTGCCAATTCTTCGCTTGCTCCGTGTGGCCCGTATCATTCGCCATCTCGATTGCCAGCTTCAAACCAGAGAGCGCCAAAAAGTTGTACCCGGTCAAATGTCCCGGCACAAACTCGTTGTCTCGCACGTCGCTCGCCGGCATAATGTGCAGCGGGTCGGCAGCGCGCGCCGTCTTCAGCCAATCCACCGCGCGGTCAATCTGCGGAATCGCCCACTCCGCAAACGCCTTGTCATGCGTTATGCGATAGTGTTGTCCGTATCCCCAAACCGCTTCGCCCCAGCCGTCATACTGTTGCTCCTGCGAAAGAAAATTTCCATCCTCCTTTTGCGACTTCGCAAAAAACTTCAGATCCTGCTCGGCAATCTGCGGGTAGCCGGTCACATCGTAGCTGTGCACAATATCCGCGCTGTCGCGCAGATAAAACGAGTGGTAATGCAGCTTATTCACCGTCTGAATGTAGTCATCGCCAATGTGATCGCGCGCAATCAGGTCGTAGATCAGGTTAGCATCAACCGTATCCACGGCCTTCGCTTCAGGCAGGCGAATCTCCATCCCCTCATCCAGTATCGAATTCCAGAACTGCTTCACCTGCACCAACGACGCATCAAACCCGGCCGCATCAATCTGCGCCATTGCATCCGTGTCATCGGTCGGCACCACCGGCATCCGGTAATCCAGCACCCACTCTTCCGCCGGCTTCAGCATCTTCGAGTAGCGCACGATTCCCACCGGCGTCGTCTCGTCCACCGTCAGCTTCTTCGCCTTGTCCGTCTCCTGCGGATAGTTGTAAAAACCATGCAGCGTCCAGCCACGAAACTCCTCTTCATCCGGAAAGCAGTAAAGCAGCCGTCCATCGCGCAGAAATTGATGTCCGTTGAAGCTGTACTTCCAATTTGCGTCAAACTCCTCTCCAAGCTGACGGTAATCTCCGGGAAATTTCCCCGGCCTCGGCCGGTCAAAGCGATTGTCTCCGTGCGTACCGCCTGTATCGTGTTGCGCATCGTAGCGCATACCCGTCGCAAAAATCGCGCGCGTCTGTTCGTTGCTCGTGTTCTTCATCGTCACGCGAATAAAGTTCACCAGCCGCCCTTCGGGCTTGCCGTCCAGTGTCGCCGCAAACATTGTGAAGTGGTAGCGAATCCCATCCCGCGTCACGTTGTACTCAAGAATCGGCAGGTGACCCTCAACCAGCGTGCGAATTCGCGCGCTTGTCGGCTCCATCTCTGGCCCGGTAAAAAACATCAACTCGCCGAAGCCCGTCCGCAGGTATCCCTCCGGCGTAACCTCCGTCGCAGCCTCGGCATCCATCATGCCAATCTCGTCCGTCGGCTTGGAGTAGTAAGAGAAAACCTCGCCCGTCTGGTCGATCTTTGGCGAAACCATCTGGGCGCTGAGTTGAGCTGCTGTAAAAACGATAAAACCAATCGTAAGGGCAATAAGAGTGACTCTGCTGAAGTTTTTCATGACTACAAAAGGCTAACGCATTTGACCATCCTCTTGCATGAGTTTGTTGCACTCGAGTAACAACTCCCAACGCCCATCCATTACGATTGAATTAATGAACGCCTCCTCGATTCCGCTGCTTGAAGTCGACCGCCTGCGCATTCGCTTCAACGCGCAAGCCGAAGCCGTCAGCGGAATCAGCTTCTCCATCAATCAAGGTGAAGTCCTCGGCCTGGTCGGCGAATCGGGCTCAGGCAAAAGCGCAACCTCACTCGCGCTCCTCGACCTCCTCCCACCCACAGCGCAAATCGAAGGCTCACTGCGCTGGCAGGGAAGCACCCTCCCCTTCCA
The DNA here is from genome assembly GCA_027364815.1 of Acidobacteriaceae bacterium. Taxonomy (GTDB): domain Bacteria; phylum Acidobacteriota; class Terriglobia; order Terriglobales; family Acidobacteriaceae; genus CAIMNN01. The sequence continues at coordinate 6,053 of DAHXOQ010000040.1, forward strand.
CTCTCCAGCGCAGCGCAAAATGCGTGGCCGCCAGATCGCTATGATTTTTCAAGAGCCCATGACCGCGCTCAACCCGGTCATGACCATCGGTCGCCAAGTCGCTGAAGCCATCCACGCTTCCTCGTCCACACTCACCAGCCGCGAAGCCCGCACTCGAACGCTAGCCGCGCTTCACTCCGTCCGGCTCCCCGAGCCCGAGCGCCGCCTCAACGATTACCCGCACCAATTCTCCGGCGGCCAGCTTCAGCGCATTCTTATCGCCATGGCTCTCATCAATCGCCCGCAGCTTCTCATCGCTGACGAACCCACTACCGCACTCGACGTCACCGTGCAAGCCCAGGTCCTTGCGCTCCTCAAAAATCTCCAGCAGGAGTATGGCTTGGCAATGCTCTTCATCTCCCACGATCTCGCTGTCGTCGGCCAGGTCGCCAGCCGCGTCGCTGTTCTCCGTCACGGCCAGATCGTCGAGACCGGCCCCACTGTGCAAATTCTTACTGCGCCCGCGCACGAGTACACGCGTACTCTGCTCGCAGCGGTTCCCACGCTCCGCACTGACCGCACCAAGCCTCTCGCGCAGATTGCCGTCAAATAAAAAAGAGCGCGGCCAAAGCCACGCTCTTTTTGCACATCAATTTTGAAAAACCTTATTCTGCAGCCGCGGTCAGCGTAGCTTTCTTCTTACGCTTTTCGGATCGTTCCAACAAATCCTCAATCCTCGCCGTAAACCGCTCCGAGCGATCGGCCAGAAATGTCAAATCCGGCACATGGCGAACGCCCATGCGTGCTTTGATCGTGATGTTGATAAATCCCTTCGCCGCATTAAGCCCCTCAATGGTCTCTTTCTCTGCCGTCACAATCTCTTCTGCGGTTAGCTTCTCCAGCCCATCCACGGCAATGTAAACGCGCGCCGATTTTCCACCCGGATTCAGCGCCACTTCGCTCACCGTGCAAAGCCGAATCCGCGGATCGCTGAGTTCGCCCTCAATCATTGCGCCAATCTCTTCGCGAAGCGTCTCGGCAACTCGTTCCTGATGATATTTACGTGCTCTTTGTTCTGGCATGGCACATTCTCCTGCGTACTAAAAATTCAAGAATATCAAAATTCTAGGTTCAGTGTATTTAGAGAGAGTTTTCTCGTGACAGAGGTAAAAAGGGTTAAGCAGTGGGGCTGCGAAAAGTCTCCAAAACAGTGATGTTCGAGTAACCCCATCTGTGCGAGCAGTTAAAAGTGCCAGGCGAGACCCACGCCTAAGCGATAATGCTCGGGTGACTGGGAGCCGGATGAAGGCGCACTGCTGTTGCCCAGGTAGTCGCCCGTTGCGCGCAAGTTGAGACCAGCCAGTCGTAACGGTATGTCGGCGCCACCACCCAGGGCGTAACTCGTGGCGTCGTAACTGACGCCGGGATAAGTAGTAAGGGTTGCGCTCTCATGAGCGATTCCGGCGAGGCCATGTGCAAATACACTGACGTTCTTGGTATGCAAGGTGACGCGCGGGCCAAACATGACCAGTGTTACCTGCTGAGAGTAGCCGTTGACCGATTGTGTGTAATGCGAGATGTCGCCCTCAACGCCGAAGTAATGGGTCGGTTTGAAGTGGGCTGCAAACTGCCAACCGTTCATGGCGGGTGTATTGGCAGCATACAGATTTGCACCAACACGGCTATAGCCAAAGTAAATATCTCCCTTGTTGCCGTGCCGTTGTGCCGCACTAAGCATAGGTATCAAAAGCACAACAAGAGCTACAGCATACTTTCTCAGACTCATTTATATCTCCATTTTCGTTTGAATCGTTGATACTCTGCCATTATAAATATGAAACTGCAGTGATGACAAAGGATAGCTCAGCGTGTGTAGTAGACGCTATTCGCAGAATTTTGTGGTTTACATCCATTAGCTCAACAGATAGATTGATGGGGTAAGTTTGAGATCGGAGAAACGGGGAGATGATAGGTTGAGAACGCGACTACATGATTCCGCCATTTCTTCATGAAGAAAAGATGAAGAAGGTTTAGACTCACTTGCCCTCCAAATACTCCCACCAGGAATCATCAACCTCCGCGCCCAATCCAACCAGCATTCTCACTGCGGCCTTCTCCACCTCGCGCATCTGTCCTTCCAGATAATCTCTTGAGCGCGAAACTGCAACAACTCCTATTGATGCCGTCTGCCACGTTGTATCCTCATCCAACTCTGCAACAGAAATATTGAACCCTTGTCGCAATTGATCTTTCAGCGAGCGCACTACCTGCCGCCGGTCCTTGAGTGACCGGGCCAGTGGAATCCGTATTTCCAGTATTAATTGTGCAACTGCCATCAGTGAATTCTATGCTCACAAAGAAAAAGCCGGCAGTCTAATTCACTGCTGGCTTTTCTGTTCCCTGTTCCCTGATCCCTGTTTTACCCCTTCACATTAATCCCGTTAAACGTCACAATCGCCAACCCCTGCACCGGCTTTCCGTAATACCGTGCCGGCTCAAAGGTGCTGAAGAGCAGCAGATTCTCAATCTCGCGCCGTGTTGTCGCATCATCCGGTCCGCTGACAATGCGGTAATCGTACGCGCGGCCACCCTCGTTCACTGCCACTTCCAGTGAAACATCCTTCAACTCATTCCACTGCGTTGCAGTTACCGCACTTGAAACATAGAGAAACTTCGGTTCCGTCCTCATGCCCAGCGGCTCATCATCGGCGCGCACTTGCACCGGCTGCACAAACATCCCCACCATCAGCGCCACACTGCCAATCAGCAGCACCGCGCTGGCAAATCCGCCGGCCAGTTGCAAGGCAAAATCGCCAACCATCTGTTGCCAGGCACGCTCCCAGCTCTCAAAAATGCTTTCATTGCGGCGCATGCGTTCCTTCGCCACCGCCTTCTGAATATTCGGCAACAGATCCGCAGGAACTTTCTCCGGTCCCAGCGCCGTCAACAGCGCCTGCGTTCCACTCAGCCGCCGCATCTCCAGGCTGCATCCAGGGCAGCTCTTCAAATGCGCCGCTACTCTCTGCATCTCTTTGCCAGTCAACCGGCCATCCAAATACTCGTTCAAAACTTTCAGCATCCCACTACACACGCTCATTGCGCCTCCTCAAAGACTGGCGCGGATAATCTTTCACCGCACGCTTCTGCCGACCGGGCCTCATCAGCCGCGCTCGCCATCAGCAGTTTCTTCAGCATCGCTCGACCGCGCACTAAACGCGATTTCACCGTGCCCAAGTTCACACCCTCAACCTCAGCCAGCTCTTCGTAGCCAAAGCCTTCAATTTCACGCAGTATCAGCGTCGTCCGGAATGGCTCTGCAACTTGTGCAAGAGCGGCTTCAACACGCGCTCGAACCTCGTCCTGCATGATCAAATCCAGCGGCGATTCCTGCGGATCAATCAACAGATCCCGGTAACGAAATCGAGAATCACACCCCGAATCCGTCTCGCCTATATCCTGGTCCAGAGACATCTCCTGCTGACGATGACGCATCCACCAGCGACGCTGGTTCGATGCCTCGCGCAACGCGATTCTGTATATCCACGTCCGCAAACTCGATTCGCCATGGAAGCCGCCAATCCCGCGGAAGACCTTGATGAAGACCTCCTGCGTCAGATCAGCCGCCACATCACGATCCCCGAGCGTGCGCGCCAGCAGTGAGTAAATTGGTTGATGGTAGTGGGTGATGAGCCAGGCAAAGGCTTCTTCTGAACCCGCACACAACTCAGCTATGAGGGATGACTCCTCGTTTGCTGGTACGAGCGTGCTGGCCAGATCGCCCATCGTGAACTCCGCCTGAACTCCGTGTCCACAACCATACAGCAATGACTGCCCATTTTGCAGTGACAAAAAAGTCATCAGCGGTGCATCAATACCCCGCCAGTGAACCAACTACCCAGTGAGCGATAATGCCGCCGGCGACCGAGTGTCTCGCTCACTCTACTTACTTAGACACCATACCCGCCACAAAATGTTCCCGATTTTTGTAATTTTTCCAAAGTTTGACCTGACAATCCAGTAAACCCACTTCTAAATCCCCACCAATATGGAGCTTCAAAGCCCCTCTAATTGACTATCCCAGCCAAACGAGAGAAAATAGAAAAGTTGTACCCCGCCTAAGTGTGGGCCTGTGGCGCAGCTGGGAGCGCGCTTCCATGGCATGGAAGAGGTCATCGGTTCGATCCCGATCAGGTCCACCAAATTTCCTCTGCAAATTCTCAGTAGTTGTTTATCTGGGCAGGATTGTCTTTATTCTTGCGGATCTCTATTCTTAGTTAAAAATTCAAGAAGCGGTATAATTGTGCCCAGTCGGGCTGCGTAAATGAAGATACGCGATTTGCTGAAATTACTTGAAGACGATGGTTGGTATCAAGTTAGCTCAAAAAGGAAGCCATCGCCAATTTAAGCACCCTCAGAAATTGGGTCGCGTTACAATCGCTGGTCATCCTGCGCAGGAGATGGCTATGGGAACGCTTAACAACATTCTCAAGCAGGCAGGTCTGAAATGAAGGAATACGCAGTTGTTATGGAGAGAACCAAGGATGGTTGGAGCGCTTATGCGCCTGATCTGCCCGGACTGGGTGTTGCCGGGGCCACTCTCAAAGCAACCCAGCAACTCATCCGCGAGGGAATTGAAATGCATCTCGCGGGATTGCGTGAAGATGGTTTGCCAATACCAGAACCCTGCACAAAAGTGATGCGAATGGCTATTCCCGCCTGAATTCTTGTTTCTTTAGATTACGCAAAAAAGCAGTGAATCTGCGTTTTTCCGCATCTTCACTGCCTTTTTGTTGTGTTTCAATTAACTCAATTACTTGAGATCGTAGCGGTCCAGATCCATCACCTTCGTCCACGCCGCCACAAAATCATGCACAAACTTCGGCCCGGCGTCGCTCGACGCATAGACCTCCGCAAGCGCCCTCAGTTGTGAGTTCGAACCGAAGACCAAATCAACCACCGTCCCCGTCCACTTGAGTTGGCCCGTCTTTCTGTCGTGGCCCTCGAGCACGCCCTCCGACTTGGCCGACTTCTGCCACTTCGTACGCATGTCCAGCAGGTTCACAAAGAAGTCATTCGTCAGCGTGCCTGCACGTTTGGTGAATACTCCATGCTCAGAGCCGCCAAAGTTTGCATTCAGCGAGCGCAATCCACCTATCAACACCGTCATCTCCGGCGGCGTCAGCGTCAGCAGATTCGCTTTGTCCAGAAGCAACTCCGTCGCCACGCTCTCATGACCCTTGCGAATGTAATTCCGGAAGCCATCTGCAATCGGCTCCAACACCGCAAACGAGTGCATATCCGTCTGCTTCTGAGTTGCATCCGTGCGGCCCGGCGAGAAGGGAACAGTCACCTTGTGCCCGGCTTTTTTCGCAGCTTCCTCAACGGCTGCGGCTCCGCCCAAAACAATCAGGGCAGCCAGCGAAACCTTCTTGCCGCCTTTCTTCACTGAGTTCAATTCCTTCTGGATAGCTTCCAGCTTCTTGAGCACCTTCGCTAACTCTGCCGGCTGATTGACTTCCCAATCCTTCTGAGGCGCCCGCCGAATCCTCGCTCCGTTCGCTCCGCCGCGCTTGTCGCTGCCGCGGAAGGTTGACGCCTAGGCCCACGCGGTCGTCACCAGTTGCTGAATCGTCAGCCCTGAGCCAAGAATCTTTTTCTTCAGAGCCGCAATCTCCGATTTGCCAATTAACTTATGATTCACCGCAGGAACAGGATCCTGCCAAATCAGCTCTTTCTTCGGAACCAGAGGTCCCAAATACCGCGCCACCGGGCCCATATCGCGATGCGTCAGTTTGAACCACGCCCGCGCAAACGCATCGGCAAACTCCTTGGGATTTTTGAGGAACCGACGCGAAATTTTTTCGTACACTGGGTCAAACCGCAATGAAAGATCCGTCGTCAGCATCGTTGGCGCATGTCTCTTCTTCGGATTATGAGCATCCGGCACCGCATTCGCTGCCGCTCCGCCCTTCGGCTTCCACTGATGAGCCCCGGCCGGACTCTTCGTCAGCTCCCATTCAAACCCAAAGAGCACCTCGAAGAAGTTGTTGTCCCACTTGATTGGATTCGTTGTCCACGCACCCTCAAGTCCGCTGCTGATCGTATCCTCGCCCTTGCCACTGCCAAAGCTGTTCTTCCAGCCCAGGCCTTGTTCTTCAATCGGTGCGCCCTCAGGCTCGCGCCCCACATACTTGTTCGGATCAGCCGCACCATGCGTTTTCCCAAACGTATGTCCCCCTGCAATCAGTGCAGCCGTCTCTTCATCATCCATCGCCATGCGCGCAAAAGTCTCGCGAATATCTATCGCCGCGGCTACTGGATCAGGATTGCCATTCGGTCCTTCCGGGTTTACATAAATCAACCCCATCTGCACCGCACCCAATGGATTTTCAAGTTGTCGATTCCCTGTGTAGCGCTCGTCTCCCAACCATGTCTTCTCGTGGCCCCAATATGTCTCATCCGGCTCCCAGACATCCTCGCGTCCGCCGCCAAATCCAAACGTCCTCAACCCCATCGAATCAAGTGCCACGGTTCCAGCCAGAATGATCAGGTCAGCCCAGGAAATCTTCCGTCCATACTTCTGCTTGATCGGCCAAAGCAAACGCCGCGCCTTATCCAGGCTCACATTGTCCGGCCAACTGTTCAGCGGCGCAAACCGCTGCATTCCAGCTCCGCCGCCTCCGCGGCCATCAGAAATGCGGTAAGTTCCGGCGCTATGCCAAGCCATGCGAATAAAAAACGGGCCATAGTGCCCGTAATCTGCAGGCCACCAATCCTGCGAGTCGGTCATCAGGGCATGCAGATCTTTGATCACAGCTTTCAAATCCAGGCTTTTGAACTCTTTGGCATAATTGAAATCCTCGCCCATGGGGTTACCCAATGGGGAATGTTGTTCCAGTATCTTCAGGTTCAGTTGATTCGGCCACCAATCCGCGTTTGATTGCGCTCCAGCCAATGTATTTTTACCGCTCGTAAATGGGCACTTCGCTTCGTCGGTCATGCTTCTCTCCTTTTGCAATTGCCATTCGTTTTGCCCAATGAGGAATTTTGGGCAATGTTCTATTAACAAGTCTTTGCTGTCAGAATCTGCCTATCGCAGTCTCTCGCTTGGATGCCGCCTGAGATTGGAAGGTTGCAGCAATCAACGCGAAATCACCTACAAAGTCTAGTTCAGCCAGAATCCCAATGGCTATCCAATTTCTCTCCATAACTTTCCCGGTGATTTATCCTAATTAGACACCGCATGAGCAACGAACGCATTCCACAACTCAAGGACTACTCCGAAGCCTCACTCACCCGGGCCTTTGCCGCGCTTGAAGCCGAGGCTCGTTCCGCCGCCGCCACCCTCCTCTCCTCCGAGGCCGTTGAGAACTTCCGTCTCGCATGGCGCGGCCGCAAACAAGGCCTCCTCAACGAAGTCTCTTCGCTCTGGCTCAAATCCGCCCCCGCCGAAGCTAAAAAAATCCTCGGCCAGCGCTTCAACGCCCTCAACGCCACCGTCGAATCCCTTCTCGATTCCGCACTTGGCGCCGGCCCTTCTGACGCATCACTCGCTGCCGAAGCCATTGACATCACCCTCCCCGGCACCCGCCGCCTCACCGGGGCAGAGCACCCCATCACCCGCACCCTCAACGAGCTCACCAGCATCTTTGCTGCTCTTGGATACTCAGTCGGTGTCGGCCCCGAAGTTGAAACCGACTTCTACAACTTCGAGTCCATGAACTTTCCTCCCGGCCATCCCGCGCGCGATACCCAAGACACGCTCGTCATTGCCAATCAAGACCGTCGCCCCCTGCGCGACCGTCTCCTCCTGCGCACCCACACTTCACCCGTACAGATGCGCACCATGGAATCGCAGCCCCCTCCAGTCCGCATCATTATCCCCGGCAAAGTTCACCGCAACGACGCCGCCGACGCCACCCACTCCCCCATCTTCCACCAGGTTG
>DAHXOQ010000410.1 GCA_027364815.1 Acidobacteriaceae bacterium
CTCAACGTCGGCAGCGATTTTGAGTTTGTGCGGGTCAGAGCCGAGGACGAATGTGCGTCCGAAGTCGGCTTCCCATTCCTCAAAGACGGGGCCGAGATCGAGAAAGAGAATCTCATCCACGCCGAGGGTCAGGTCGGGTGGATTTTCGGCGTAAGGCAGCAGGGTATTTTTGCCGGCGCGCACGATGCGCTTGTGCCAGTAGGTGGTTATACCGAAGAGATCATTGGCGAGGGCGTAAATTTCTTCGTTGAGCTGGCCTTCAGTGATGCCGGGGCGGATCAGTCCCCTGTTTTCGACCTCGTGGAAGAGGGTCTCGGCCTTGGCCTGAGCGGCAAGGAGCTCGGCGGTGCGAGTTTCTTCGGAGTGAGGGGCTTTCTGGGTCATTCTGGATTTTTCCTCTGGGGGGATAAGTCTGGACTCAGCTTACGGCATTTGCTAGATAGCTGATACGAGTTGCGGGGATCGGTAGTCACGTTGCCTGATTCATCATAAATATTGGGATTCTCTGAAGGTGAAAATAATTTAGAAGGAAAATTTGTGAGGTGGAGATCATTGAATCCCGCCCTTAACAAAGTACGTTAAGGACGGGGCACCCGGCAATATTGACCTGTTCTCTTGTGTATTGCGGAATCGCCCAAGCCATATCAATGCACCTTTGCGTTGATTACTTGCACACATGAAGGCGGGTGGCCCACATCTCAACTTATTCTAGAAGATTGGGGCCCTGGGTCTTGCTTTTGAGAGCTGGGATTGTTCTACCCTGCTCATGTCTCCAGGCTGTCCAGTATTATTCTATCTCAACGTTCTTTTCAAGTCCTGTTACGTAAATGTGAAGATGCTGAATTCATAATGATCAGGAGCGCGGCTGAAGCCGCGTTCCTGATTTTTTCTTTTTGGGGGGCTTTTCCCAGGGTTGCGCCTTCGCTACGCTTGGCTTCACCCTGGGCTATTATCGTCCTACCCCTACGGGGTGGTTACGCCCGCGATTTTATTGGACGTTTTGCGGCGTGTCTAAAGCCGTGCCC
>DAHXOQ010000411.1 GCA_027364815.1 Acidobacteriaceae bacterium
CACTTACCCCCTCCAACCCCTCAAAATTCGAAATGATTTTTTCAAAAAAACCACTGTGAAACTGTGAAACCCCACCTAAACCACTCAAAAATAACGACCTGCAAATCCCATTTCCTTCAACTCACAGCCACTGTGAAACTGTGACCAAAAGCAATAGGCCAGAGTCGCCTCTGGCCTATCTCACTTCAAAATTGGTATAGGAACTATGCCTTCGCCTTAGCCTTGCTCTTGGTCGCCTTGGCTACCTTCGGTGCGCCAGCGCTCAGCACAACGGCCTTCACACGCGCATTCAAACGGCTCTTGTAGCGGCTGGCGGTGTTGTCATGCAGAACGCCCTTCTGCACGCCCTTGTCCAATACAGAAACAGTAGCGCGGTACTGGGTCTGCGCCTCGGTTGCGTCGCCCTTGAGCAACGCCTCGCGAAGCGTGCGAAGACTGTTGCGGACGCGGGTACGGTTGGCGCGGTTCACCGCGGTCTTGGTTACGGTCTGACGGGCGCGCTTGAGCGACGATACGTGATTTGCCATGAATTTTCCTTCTGATCTCTAAAGGGTTTGCGGGGCAATTATGCAACCAAAGCCGCACCCCTCGCAATTTCTTAGTCTACGGGAAACTTCACTTCAGGTCAACCTGCTTCAGCCAGGAACGCACCGCTATTTGACTCACTCCGCTGCCTCAAATTCACTCAACCATCAATGCAGCCGCATTCTCCGCCGCCTCCTTTGTCTCCCTGACAACGCGCCCCATCTGGGAATCCTTGTTCACCAGCACCATGATGAACGCCTCCTTCGCAATCCGATGGAAAAATACCTCGCCATGCTCCCCCCGCACCATGATCTGCTCCAAATTATCTCTGCCAAACTCTTCCACAATGCGATTTCCCAGTGCAAACATCGAGCCCGTCGCAGTTGCTGCGCGATAGCTGCTGATCGCCCCCTCCGGCGCTGAAACAAAAATCACGCCATCCGTCGACACGATTGCCGCCGCCGTTATCCCTGGTACAGTACAGAGT
>DAHXOQ010000412.1 GCA_027364815.1 Acidobacteriaceae bacterium
GGTGCGTGGTCGCGGTGCCCGAGGTTGGCGTCTCTACGCCGAAGGCCTTTGCTGACTGGGATGAGCTGTGCGAGGCGGGAAACTTGACCGCAGAGGCCAGTGCCGCTAAACTGAAAGGGTTGAGTCAGGCTTCGGCCAGCGGTTTTGCGCAGTGTTTTGCGAGAGAACTGAATGGTTGGGTTGATTCATCCGGTGTCCTCGCCAGTGGCGGGGACCTGGCCGGACCCAAGTCCGCGCTTGTCCGCACCGGGATCGAAAACGACTTTGAAACGGTCGTCTTCTCGCAGCATCCCTCCTTGCGTTCAATCAAGCGTGATTTGATGGGAAGTTCAAGAGAATCTGCGCTTTACGCAGCTCTCTCGGGCTCAGGTTCGGCGTTGTTTGGGCTCTATGAGTCACAGGCAGACGCTCTCGCCGCTCAACATCGTGTCCAGCACAACGGCACGCGGGCAATCTTAACCGAAACCCTGCCCCGCCGAAACTATTGGCATACGATGTTCGCAGAGTAACTTTCCCGGCAACAAGCGCGCCGGCAGTACTGGGCGATCGACTAATGGTAGGTCAAGTGCCTTTGACGCACTTTGTCTAGGTTCGAATCCTAGTCGCCCAGCCATCAGTCGCTCGCTGGATTTGCAGAGTGAGTGATCTGTAAGTCATGCGAACCAAGGAAGTTAGGGAACTTTTGATTTTTTCGCGATGGAAACCATATCGCTCAAGATTCAGCAAGGCCCGCACATGGTCCTCGGCAAAAAGCCGATGCGCGGGAGATGCAAGAAGTTTGCAGGTGGCTTAAGGAAGTACCAATCCTCAGCCAGTACATAAGGAACC
>DAHXOQ010000413.1 GCA_027364815.1 Acidobacteriaceae bacterium
CAGCGTGATGAGCACGTCAGAGATCACAAGCACATGATGGCGCAGATTGCGGATACGGCGCGGGCGATGCAGCATGGGCCCCTATGCGTGGTTTGGCGGTGGATTGATTTTGACCGCGGCCATTGTGCTGACAACTCGGGGGAATGAGCGTGAACCGGAGATGATTCTGGAATAGAACTGTGATTAGGGTGCAGCCGCACGCCAGTTGAGAAATTAAATGAGACAGACTTTAATGAGAACGACTGAATTACTTTGATAATTTTGGGAGTTTCTAATTTCTTTAGTCATTACTGCTTTTGAATCTTTCTTGATTCCGCAACTCTTGTAAGCCGGTAGGGTCAGTGAATGAAAGGAGTCTAATATGACTCTCCTTACCTGGAATCACGCTTCGTCGGTTGGTGTTCGCGTTCTCGATCAGCAACACGGAATACTGCTGGACACACTCAATGATCTTGGGGTGGCGATTGCGAGCGGCGCGTGTGTGGAGGAGATCAACGAGTTGCTGGCGCGGCTGATTGATTTTACGCGGCGGCATTTTGAGACGGAAGAAGCGCTGATGGCCAGGTACGAATATCCCCAGCGTGATGAGCACGTCAGAGATCACAAGCACATGATGGCGCAGATTGCGGATACGGCGCGGGCGATGCAGCATGG
>DAHXOQ010000414.1 GCA_027364815.1 Acidobacteriaceae bacterium
TCCTGCTACATTCCGGTGCGTTTTGGTGTGTTGTCATGCGTAGTGATATCGTTTTAGATCAGGTAGTTAGACGCATCGCATCGCAGCGCAGGGAAATGCATAGTTTTAGGATTTGTAATCAGAGGGTCGGGGGTTCAAATCCCTCTGCGGGCTCCAATAATCCTGCTCATGCATCCCCCTTGGATTCCCCTTCGATAGGATGCCGCGCCAGCCGGGTAGGGTGCCCGGTTTTCACCCCGTCGGCCTAGCCGTGGCGTGCGCTCGCTCTCTTTGCGGGTGGCGAGCGTGCGCAGAGCGTAGTCAGCTTGAAGCGCCAGCCAGCTCGCGGCATCGCCGCCGAAGTACCGTGCCAGCCGTTCGGCAGTGTCAGCCGTTACGCTGCGGCGCTCTTTCACGATTTCATGAATCCGCGTTGCCGGAACGCCAAGCTCCATGGCAAGCGCATGCGCGCTTAGGCCGATGGGAGCCAGGTATTCCTCGCGCAGCACCTCGCCGGGGTGAACCGGGCGCATGCGGTCAGTGGGTTTGCTCATGGGGGTACCC
>DAHXOQ010000415.1 GCA_027364815.1 Acidobacteriaceae bacterium
TCACGGCTCGTTCCAATCGCGAGATTGCCCGTGAATTGGGCATCGAGGAGCGCACCGTGCATGCGCACGTGGGCCGCTTGCTGCGCAAGACAGGCGCAGATAACCGCATTGATCTGCTGATGCGGGCATCCGACCCCGCGCTGTTGCAGGCCGCCGGCATTCAGGAACGACGCCGCACTGATCGCCGCCAGGCCGACCGCCGCCAAGGCTCTTTGCACCGTCAATCACCCGTTACTGATAAGTAAACAGGATTGGTTACTTACGCCCACACTCAATCCGTAATCTTGTGCGATTTCAAGAGTTTCCACAGAATGGGTATCAGAAACAACGCAGATCTGGGGAAAGGGGTTTCCAGACAGCGTGCTATCCACGGTGCCTGGAAACCCCTCTTTTTTCTTGCGGCAGTCCGGCAAGACGAAGTTTGCAGTTGTTCAGCCCTCCCCCTCCACCATGCGACTCAAGATCGAAACCCGCATATTGTTCGGATAGACAGGCTCGTTTGCTTCCGTTTTCCGCTCTGGAATTCATTCAGTGGATG
>DAHXOQ010000416.1 GCA_027364815.1 Acidobacteriaceae bacterium
GCGCAGTACCGTGTCCGGTTGCCCATGGTGCGAGCACCCACACCGCCAACATCAGCGAGCCCGCAAAAATTCCATACGTCGTCACCACTGGCGGGCTGTGAGTTTCGAGAAGTTTTTTATTCATCAGAATCCAAACCACGGAAACCATCAACGAAGCCACAATCAGCAAATCGCCCTTGAGAGAGGAGTTTCCCACCACAACTTTCCCGCCCAGCACAATCAAACCCGCACCGCATGTAGACCCGACCAGCGCCAGCCAGGCGATCAGATCCATTTTCTCGCCATAAAAAATCACCGCTGAGATTGCAATCAGCATGGGCAGTGTTCCCACCATCAGCGAAGCGTGGCTCACAGTAGTCATCGCCAAACCATGAAATTGCATGAGAAACTGTAGCGGAATCCCGAGGGCCGCGGAGATCAGCAGCGTGCGCCACTCACTCCCCGACAGCTTCACCCTGTGCCGCCACAGTATCGGCAGCAGCCCGAGGCAAGCGAAGGCAAATCGATAGAGCACCATCGACT
>DAHXOQ010000041.1 GCA_027364815.1 Acidobacteriaceae bacterium
AGACGGGAGAGACGTGGTTTGCGACGGCCAATGCGATTGCGCGTTGCCGGCTCGGCGGTGTGCAGAATGGAAAAGTGGAGTGCGCCGGGTGGACGGAGTTTGGCGCGGCAGATGGATTGCGAAGCCGCGAGATGGCGAAGAACAGTCATCCGTCGGCGTGGCGCGGTGCGAGTGGGTTGTTGTGGTTTGCAAGCCCCAAAGGTCTCATCGAAGTGGATCCGGCGCATTTTCATTTGAATGTGTTGCCGCCGCCCGTGGTGATTGAGCGGCTGGGCGTGGATGATCAGAATGATTTTTGGACGGGTGATGCTGCGAATGCGACGAAGCCCCTGGCGATTGCGGCAGGGGCTGTGCACTTTGAGTTTGAGTATGCTGCATTAAGCTTCTCGGCGCCGCAGAAGTTGAGATACCGTTACAAACTTGAAGGGTTTGATCAGCAGTGGATTGAAGCCGGTGCGCGCAGGACGGCGTACTACACCAACATAACGCCGGGTAAGTACACCTTCCGTGTGCAGGCGGCGAACAACGATGGAGTGTGGAATGAGTCGGGCGCGAGTTTGGCATTTGAGTTGAAACCGCACTTCTATCAAACGCGAATTTTCTGGCTGTTGGTGGTGTTGCTGTTGATTGCGCTCGGAGTCACTGCGGCGGTGGGAATGCAGCGGCGGCGCTTGATGCGCGCGCAGCGTGAGTTCAACGCAGTGCTCAGCGAACGCAGCAGGATCGCACGCGAGATTCACGACACGCTGGCGCAGGGATATGTTGGGATTTCGGTGCAGCTTGAAGTGTTGTCAGAATTGGTCAAGCATGGAAAGCCGGAGGCGCTCGGGAAGCAGCTCAATGCGCTGCGTGGATTTGTGCGCCATGGATTGCAAGACGCGCGGCAATCGATCTGGGCCTTGCGCTCGCCGGATGTGGCCGAGCGTACCTTGCCGGTGGAGCTGCAGCGGCTGGTGGAACATGCGGAAGATGATCATCTGACGGCGCAGTTGCGTATCCATGGAGCTTACCGGCCGCTGGGCGCGGAGACGGAACGCGAGCTGTTGCGGATTGCGCAGGAAGCGATTCAAAATGTGAAGAAGCATGCGGGTGCGCGTAGACTTGAGGTCGAGCTGGATTATTTTGCGGAGTCCGGCGGAGTGGCGCTCGAGATTCGCGATGATGGGCGCGGATTGAGTAGTGAAATGGAAGCGGCGGTGAAGCAGAAGGTGGAGTCGCCGGCGGGGCACTTCGGTTTGACGGGCATGAGAGAGCGGGCTGCCACCATTGGTGCGAAGCTGAAGATGACGAGTGAAGCGGGCGAAGGAACCACGGTGCGGGTTGAGGTCAGTGTTGGTGAGCAGCGCGCCGATTTATTCGGCAAGGAGCGGGCATGAGCGAAGACGCGATCAGGATTTTAGTCGTGGAGGATCATCACGTGGTTCGGCAGGGGTTGGTGGCGCTGCTGAATGTAGTGGAGGGTATGGAAGTTGTGGGCGAGGCTGCCGATGGCGTTGAAGCGATTGCCCAGTTCCGCAAACAGCTCCCGCACATTACGCTCATTGATTTGCGCTTGCCGCGATTGAGCGGAGTCGAGGTGATTGAGCGGATCCGCATGGAGACTCCTCATGCGCGCTTCATCGTGCTGACTACGTACGACGGCGACGAGGATATTTATCGCGCCTTGCAGGCCGGTGCGCGGGCGTACTTGCTCAAGGGCATGACGAGCGAGGAGTTGATTGCGACGATTCGCACCGTGCATGCGGGGAAATCGCATATTCCCACCGTGATTGCGGAGAAGCTGGCCGAGCGCATGGGAACTGAGGAATTGACGCATCGCGAGCTCGACGTGCTGGAGCAGATTGTGCGCGGTATGAGTAACAAGGAGATTGCCACGGAACTCGAGATCAGCGAGGCGACGGTGAAGACGCACATCAACAGTTTGCTGGGCAAGCTGGGAGTGACGGACCGGACGCAGGCTGCTACGGCCGCGATTCAACGCGGAATTGTGCCGCTGGAAAGTTTGAAGAAAGCCAGGTAGTGAATTTTTTTTATGAGGATGCTTGCGATGAAGATGCAAAGATTCGGAATTTTTCTTTTTTTAGTTTTGTTTGCCGGTGTTATGAGTGCGCCTCAAGCATTTGCGCAGAAGGCGTGGAGGCCGGCGACGGAGGCGGAACTCAGCGCGATCTTGCCCGATCGCGCGCCGGTCGAGAAGGAACACATTGAGACGGAGATGCGTACCGCCACCGGAATTACCAATGGGAATGGAACGTACATTGCGGCGGTGCTGCTGATTACGGCGGGCTACTCGGCAGATGGAAAGTACTCGCATTTTCTGGTGGTGCAGAACCCGATGCATGTGGGCGGAGTGAAGTTGAAGGCGGGCAATTACGCGGTGGGATTCGAGCGGCAGGGCGATGTGCTGCTGAATGTGCATTTTCACGACGCGGCGACAGGCGCGCTGGTCGGAAGTGCGGAGGCGCACAAGCTGACCGGCTCGGGCCCCGTAGTGAGTTTTCATATTTGGCCCCCGGCGGAGAAGTCGATGATTCAGATTGGAAGGTTCGGGGTTCCGTACACGTTAGACTAGCGGAGTTAGCGCGGTTGGCCGAGTTAGTTGGAACGCGCGAAATTATCTGTACTTATTTCTATTCAAGTTGCTAAAATTCGCAACAATATGAAACCTATTTCAAAGCAGATTCTCACCTTCCTCGTTTTTGTATTTCTCTTCAGCAGCGTCCCGTACGCCTTGATGATTCACAGCGGCCACATCAGGGCGGGAAATGGCATGGTGGTCACGCTGGTGATGTGGTGCCCGACGCTGGCGGCGCTGGCGACGAGTGCGGTTTACAAGATCGACCTGGCGACGCTCGGCTGGAATTGGCGGCCTGTGAAGTATGAGTGGCTGGCTTATCTACTGCCGATTTTCTATGCGCTACCGGTCTATTTAGGATGCTGGATTTTTGTGAGCGGATCGTTTGATTATGCGGGATTCTCGAAGCATTTTGCCGATGCGTATTTCCTGCCAAACCATTCAAACCTGGCGACACTAGGTTTGGGCATTCCACTTCTTGCGACGCTGGGGATCGTTTATGGCATGGCGACTGCGCTGGGCGAGGAAATCGGCTGGCGTGGATTTTTGCTGCCGCGATTGACGGGCCGGTTTGGATTCACGATTGGCTGTTTGATCAGCGGTGTGGTGTGGGCGGTCTGGCATTATCCCGGATTGCTGTGGGCCGATTACAACGCGGGGACGCAACCTGTCTATGCGTTGGCCTGCTTTACGCTGATGGTGATTCCGATGGCCTTTGTGATGGGGTGGTTGAGGCTGAAGTCCGGGAGCCTGTGGCCATGCGCGATGCTGCATGCAAGCCATAATCTGTTTGTGCAGGCGATCTTTGACGAGTTGACTAAAGACACGGGACGCGCAAAGTATGTGACGACGGAGTTTGGTTTTGGATTGGCGCTGACGATCTGGGCGGTGGCGATTTATTTCTGGACAAAGCGCGGTGAACTGAAGCCGGTTTGAGGCGTAGGGAATATGAGTTGAATCAGATTGAAAAAGGCCCGCGCTGGCGGGCCTTTTCTGTTGTGCTGCAATGAAGTGTATCTGATTATTTTTGCGCCAGAGTTTGCGGCTTGGTCGCCGGAGGATTGACTTGATAATTCAGATACTCTGTGAGGTCGTTGACATCCTCCGCAGTCCCCGAGAGTGGCGGCATGAAGCGGCGATAGGGCGAGTCTGCCTTGTATTCATGGAGCATTTTGAGGAAACTGGCGATGTTCGCGCGGTCACGTCCAGCGAGCAGTTGACGGATCGGCCGGTAGCCGTCCAGGGTGTGGCAGGAACTGCATTCGCCACGGAAGATCGCCTCACCGCGTGAGTAGCTTGAGCTCTGACCGGCGCTGTCTTTCCATACCCAGAGCGAATCCTTGAGATAGCCATTGCGGTTGATTGCGTCGACGTATTTGACGCGCACGCCATTGGAATACATCCAGCCGCCGATGACGTAAGGCTTGCGCAGCATCTCGCGCGAGTACTCGCCGGCCGCAGTCGCCATCAGGGCGAGAAGAAGAATGCTGATGGCGGTGGAGAGGTTGAAGTCAATCGGGTTTTTGTAGGCAAGCTGGTACGCGACGCCGACAATGGTGGCCGAAGTGATGATAATGAGCAGCGCGATGCGCGTGACGACAGAGAAGGTCCCGGCGCCGATCGTGTCAATGCCGAGCGTGAGCAGCGCGCGTTGCGAAGCGGGCACCATCCAGAGGTACCAGATCAGCGCGAATGGAACGATGACGAAAGCAGCCATGAGCCACTTGACGCTCCACTTGACAAGGCTGGATTTGAGCGCGGGGAATTTGTCGCCATCGATGCAGCTTGAAGTGACAAGCGCCCAGACTCCGGCGAGCGAGATGCAAACGGCTGAGCGCAGCAGCAAGCTCGGCCAGTAGGTTGGGTTGAAGAAGGCGAACCAGAATTTGCTGGCCTCAGCGCCGGTTCCAGCAACAGCGAGCCATGTGTCGCCGGGCGTAAGCATGAAGGTCAGTATGCCGTTGATGATGATAAGAGTGGCGGCAGATGCGCCGGCATAGACCCAGCCCACCTTGAGATGCAGCTTGGGGTCGATCTTGTCCCACGTGTAGTAGTAGACGGCCGCGGTGATGAGCTCAACCATGAAGAAGACCCACTCGATGGCCCATCCGAAGACAAAATTGTGAATGAGTGTGCTGGTGGCTTCAGGATGCGTGAGCCCGATTGCGAACCAGATGCCGACACCGGAGACAGTTCCATAGATGCCGGTAATGGTGAGAAAGAATTTCGAGTGCTTGATGAGCTGTTGATGCCAATCGGTACGGCCTTCACGCATTGCCTTTCGTTCCGCAAAAAGAAGGTAGAAGCCGCCGCCGACAGCGAACTGGGAGATCATGACGTGGAAGATGGCGATGATGCCGATCACCCAGCTAGATCCGAGATACGGGATATTCCAAAATGGATAATTCATCGAGATTCTTCCTTAATCAAATGGTCCAGTAACCGAGGATGGTTGTGATCAGCAGAAGGGTGATGGCCGCGATGCCGAAGTAGTGTGCGTTGCGTGCGCGTCTGCCATTCTCTTTCGTCGTGTCGTAGAAGGGAATGAGCACCCACAGAACGATTCCCGTGGAGAAGAGGAGCAGCCCGGCAATTTCACCGGCTGCACCCGGCATCCAGTTGCCGAGCACCTTGAGCATCTCGAACGGCGCCATGAAGTACCACTCAGGGTGAATTCCGGCAGGAGCAGGAGCGAGCGGGTCAAAAGGCTTTCCCAGCGCCCAGGGAAATACCGAGGCAAGCAGGGCAAGAACGTTGAGCGAGATGAGCCACATGCCCAGGTCTTTGCGGAAGAAGTTTGGAAAGAATGGAATGGATTTTCTTTCAGCAGCGGGTTTGAGTTCTTCCTCAGGCGGCAGAGCGTTGCCGTGTCTTTGCACCAGCCAGAGATGGAAGGACAACAAAGGTAAAAAGATGGCGGGCAGCACGACGACGTGCAGGGCGAAGAAACGCTCGACTGTGAACTCAGTGACCTCAGTGCCGCCGCGGAGCATATTGGCGATGACAGTACCGATCCAGGGCAGTGCGGTTGGAATCTGCAAGCCGACTTTAGTGGCGAAGTAGCTGAGTTCGTCCATGGGCAGCAGATAGCCGCTGAAGCCGAAGACGGTCGCGATGGCGAGGAGCGCCAGGCCGCTGAACCATCCGAATTCGCGCGGCTTGCGATAGGCCTTCATCAGGAAGACCGAGAACATATGCACCATGATGGCAAAAATGAAAAGATTTGCTGACCAGGAATGTGCGGAACGAATCAGCCAGCCGAAGTGCATGACGAAATTGATTTGGCGGACAGATTCGTAAGCGTCAATACCGGGTCGGTAGTAGACCAGCAGGAGCACGCCCGTGAAGCACTGAAGAAGGAAGAGGAAGAGCGAGATGCCTCCCCAGTAATACCAGAAGGAGTGCTTGTGCGCAGGAACGGTCTTATGGCTTGCGAAGGCGATGATCTCGGTCAGCCCGAGCCTTTCATCGACCCATTTATAAAGCGAGTTTGAAGCAGCGGCAATTTGCGTCATTCGATGGTCCTCGGAGTTATGCCCTGGAAATTTTTACGTCGGCTGCATTGACGAGCACGGTGAAGCGCTTGAGCGGCTTCGGTGGCGGCCCACTGACGTTGGCGCCCGTGTTCGGATCGTAGACGCCGCCATGGCAGGCGCAATGGATGCGATTCGCGGCTGGCTCATATTGGACTGTGCATCCGAGGTGTGTGCAGACGGCAGTGAATGCGACCCAAGTGCCATCTTCATGATGGATGAGCATGGCCGGCGAAGGCCCGAATTTGAACATGAGCGCCGAGCCCGTCGGAATTTTCTGCGCGTCTTTGAGCGAGACTTCAGTCACGGCGGCAGCGCTGGCCGCCATCTCCGCCGGTGAAGCGAGATAGCGGTAGACGGGGTAGCCGACTGCGGCAGTGTAGACAATGCCCGCGGCACCTGCGGCGGCGATGAAAGCGCGGCGCGTGGTGAGGTCAGTGACTTCTTCAATGTTGTTTGATTTGACTGGTTCGTTCATGATTATGCTGCGCCCTCCATGGTTTTGCTGGCGCGGGCTACTACCGTAAGCAGCCATGCGACAACACCGAGACTGGCAACGAAGAGCGCGAGGAAAAGTCCAACGACGCTCCAGTTAGTGACGACGACGCGATCCCACACATCGTAACCTTTGCCAAGCAGCGTGAGGTCACGGACAGCATCGCGAAAAATTGTGAGAGAAGCTTCAACGAGAAATGCGATGAGCATTGCCAGCCAGCTGAAGAGCGCGCCGGAGCGGCGTGAGAAACCCGCAACTGCGCCAAGCAGAATGAGCAGCACAACGCTCGCGATCCACAGGTAGCCCGCCCAGCCGAAATAGTGATAGAGGCTGTTGTTGACGAGGCCGGCTTTCACGAAGTCTGGTTGGACCGAGTAAGCCCAGAATCCCACCGCGAGGTAGACGATGCCGGCGAGCGCAGCCACTTTACCGCCGACGCCGGCCAGGAAAGTTTTTTCTTGCGCCGTGAATGTGCTCCGGGCCGCAAGATAAAGAAGCCAGAGTCCGCTGATGGCGAAACCGCCGGTCATCATGAGGAGCCAGCGTGGCGTGGTCGTCGGATCACCCGTAGGCAGAAAGCGCCCGGCAGCAGAGGCCGCGTAAAGTTTGGTCCAGGCCTCGGGCCTCAACATGAGCGTCATATTGGTGGAGAGGATTTTGGCAATCGAGCCAATGAGCAGCCAGGCAATGAGCCCGACAGGCCACGCGACCCTCCCCGCCTCAAGGCGCGCCGAGAAGCTGTACAGATATCTGTAAGCCAGCATGAGAATGAGAATGATGGCAATCCAGTAAACGCCGATGAGCACGCTGCTGGTATAAAGCGCGCGTCCATAAAGAACCTGCGCAAAAAGCAGCGGCGGCACACCGAGGTTGATGACAAGCGTCATGACGACGGTGAGCCGCTTCGCGATTGCACGCGCAGCGACCCTGGCTGAAGGCGAGCTGCGAAAAAGACTGAATAGGATGGCGAGCAAAAGGCCGCCGAGAAGCATTTCAACGGCGACAAAATGCAGTGCCAGTGTGAGGATGTGAAGCAACTTCATCAACCACACGGGCGCAGGGAGTGGGATTGGGTCTACGGCTGGAAAATTTGGCATGTCAGGTATGAAACCTCATAACTGAGCCAATCTAGCATGGAGTTCAAACAAAAAATGTGATGAACGCCACAAATTGGAGTGTTCTAATCTAATTTTGGGAAATTATTTAAAGGCTTGAAAATATGCATCAAATCAAGAGCCCTCAGATGAAACGAAAGATTTAAATAAGCAACAAAATGTTGCAGCTGGAAGAGCGCGCGAGGAGAAAATACAGTCGGCAAAATTCCAAAATTACAGCTTTTGATCCTTGGTGGGGGAGTTTTCTCAACCTATTGGTTGATGGCGTGGTTTTGCTCAGGGCCCGTATACTTTTTGAGATGCCACAAACCAACTTCCCCAACTTCAAAGCAAACCACCTGACAGTTGTGCTCTGCACGATTTCTCTCATGAGCACATTTGCCTGTGCGCAGACAGCGCAGCCCGCTCAAAGCACTGAAGACAAGCAACAGCCGCATGGCGCGATGAGCGGCGCCAGTTCGGGGACGGCTCATGCTCCGCTGCTTGACGAGCAGAAACGGCCAATTACTGCGGGCGGATTTGTGAAGTCCGGGCCGGTAATTTTTGTGGATGATTCTGAGAAGGCGGGCCTGACGCACTGGACCCACAAGATGGGCTCGCCCGAAAAAAATTACATTGTGGAGACAAATGGTTCGGGGATTGGCCTCATCGATTATGACAATGATGGCTGGATGGATATTTATGTGGTGAATGGTTCCACCTTCAACGCGCTGGACGGCAAAGAGACGCCGCCTCATGCTGCGCTCTTCCACAACAATCATGATGGGACCTTTACGGATGTTGCGGCGAAAGCCGGCGTGACCAATGACCGCTGGGGCTACGGCGTGGCGATTGCGGATTACGCCAATGATGGCTGGCCGGAGATTTTGGTCACGAATTGGGGAAAGAACCGGCTCTATCACAACAATCATGATGGAACCTTCTCTGACGTAGGCGAGAAGGCCGGAATCACGCTGGGAAATTGGTCAACGGGCGCGACGTGGGGCGATTATGACGGCGACGGGCGACTGGATCTTTTCATCGCCGGGTATGTGCACTTTGACCGGGAGCATCTGCCGGCGGCGGGTGAGGAAGGCGTCTCGAATGCTTTCTGCACCTTTCGCGGTGTGCCGGTCAATTGCGGACCGCGTGGATTGAAGGGCGAGCCCGATCATCTCTTTCACAACAATGGCGACGGGACATTTACAGATGTGAGTGAGAAGGCCGGCGTTGCGGACAAGCCCGGTTACTACGGACTGACGGCGCTCTTTGTGGACATTAATAATGACGGCAAGGTTGATCTGCTGGTGGGTGATGACTCCACGCCGAATTATTTGTACATCAACAAGGGCGATGGAACCTTTGAAGATGTGAGTTACGCCTCGGGCTACGCGCTGAATGAAGCGGGGCGCGAGACGGCGACGATGGGTATTGCGGTGGGCGATTTTGACAACTCGGGGCAGTTGGCGATTTTCAACACGACATTCAGCGATGATTACAAGCCCTTCTATCGCAATGAAGGCGACGCTAATCTAACGGACATCAGTTATCAATTGGGAATTGCCGAAATTTCCGTGCCCTTCCTCAGTTGGGTTGATGCCTTCATCGATTACGACAACGACGGATTTAAAGATCTGCTGATGGTGGATGGGCACGTCTACCCCCAGGTGGATCATAATCCGTGGGGAACGAGTTGGGCGCAGCGGCCGATGCTCTTCCACACCGCGGGTGGAAAAAAATTTGAAAATATTCCGGCGGTCGAGGGCTCCGGATTGACGGATGTGATTGTGGGTCGCGGCATGGCGGTTGGCGATCTCTTCAACGATGGCAAGATGGACGTGGTTATCAACGTCCATGATGGCCATCCGGTGCTCTTGCGGAATGTGAGCCCGGATAAAAATCATTGGCTGGAGTTGAAGTTGGTCGGCGGGCCAAAGTCTCCGCGCGATGCAACGGGCGCGACAGTCTACGTGACAGCGAATGGAATGAAGCAGCGTGGCGATGTGCTCAGCGGCGGCAGTTACATCTCGTCGAATGATCCGCGGCCGCATTTTGGATTGGGCCCGGCGACGACGGTGGACGCGATTGAAGTTCATTGGCCGAGCGGAAGCGTGGAGAATTTCACGGTGCCCGGCGTGGACCGCATCGTGACGCTGACCGAAGGAACGGGAACTGCGGCAAAGTAGTTTTTGCATTGCATTGATGTGAGGCTCCCCCAACGCATGGTACTCTGCTCAGATGCAGGCGAAAGATTTGTCCGGGCCAACAAACAACCAGCAAAAACAGGGCATCACGCGCTGGCATGTGGCTACAATTGCGCTGCTGGCATTTGGTTATGCCGGTTATTATTTTTGCCGCTCTGATTTGGCGGTCGTGATGCCGGATCTGATTCGCGAGCTTGCCGCGCACGGAATGAAGGCGAGCGAGGCGGAGATGCGGCTCGGTGTGGCTGCTTCATTTGGCGCAGCCGCCTACGCGGTGGGAAAGTTTCTTTCCGGCACCCTTGCGGATTTGTTTGGCGGGCGCAGAAATTTTCTCGGTGGAATGGCGGGGTCAATATTTTTTACCGTGCTGTTTTTGATCAGCGGCGGCTTTCCGCTTTTCACGATTGCGTGGATCGGCAATCGTCTCTTTCAATCGACGGGCTGGGTGGGATTAGTGAAAGTCTCATCGCGCTGGTTCTCCTATAAAACTTACGGTACGGTGATGGCGATTCTGAGCCTGAGCTTCCTCTTTGGCGATGCGGGCGCGCGCTGGTTTATGGGCACGCTGATGGCGCATGGAGTGGGTTGGCGCTGGGTTTTTATCAGCAGCGCCTGTGTGCTGGGTGTGCTTGCAGTGGTGAATTTTATTTTCCTGCGGGAGACGCCGATTGAGCGAGGCTTGTCGGATCCGGAGGTGAATCCGCTCAACGTTTATGCGACTGATTCTGAGACTAAAAGTGAAGGCGTCGTTGAAGCAGTAAAGCGCAATGAAAATTTGTGGACGCTCTTGAAGCCGCTCTTTGCGAGCTATCCATTTTGGCTGGTCTGTTTGCTGTCTCTTGGGACGACGCTGCTCAGAGAGACATTCAACTTGTGGATTCCAACTTACTACGTGCAGTTTGCCGGATTGACAAGCGGACAGGCGGCTAGCAACAGCGCGCTCTTTCCATTGTTCGGCGGCGTCGCTGTATTGATTGCGGGCGTGCTCAGCGACCGTTTGGGATTGAATGGACGCAACCTGGTTTTATTTTTCGGGATGGCGCTCAGTGGAGTTTGCCTGATTGGAATTTCAATGATTCCCGCGCACAGCAATCCACTGCTGCCGATTGCGCTGGTCACGCTGGTGGGATTTTTGATGCTGGGGCCGTACTCGTATCTGGCAGGCGCGATGAGTCTGGATTTTGGCGGGACGCGCGGATCGGCAACGGCTGCGGGTGTGATTGATGGTGTGGGTTATTTTGGCGGCATCCTCTCCGGCGGTACGGTGGCGGGTATTGCCGTGAAAGAGGGCTGGGCCAGAACTTTTATCTATTTGGCAGTAGCCGCGTTTTTAACGGCGGCGGTGGCGATGGTGCTGGCGATCAGGCAGAGGAAGGTCGCGGTAAAGATATTGCACGTTGAATAACCGCAATGCGGAACGTGCGCGACCATGCAGGTTGCAAAGCTGCGCGGCGAGTGTTTCAATGAGATGAATGAAACAGGGGTGCTCTGCGATATGCGGGGCTGAGAAATACCCTTCGAACCCGACCCGGATAATACCGGCGTGGGAAGTTTCCGACGTAGAGCCGGTTGCTTTTCCATTTCGAGCTCTCTTGTTTCAGCGCGTGTATTTGCGCAAGACAAGAGGACCAGATGCTCACGGTTGCAAAAGAAAAAATTCTCAGGAAAAATCGATTTCATTTTATTTACTTGCTGACATGTGCGTTGCTGGCATTTACGTTGGGAAGTCTATCTGCGTGGGGACAGGCGACGGCAGAGCTTGCGCAATCTCCTGCACAGACTCCTGCGACGCCTGCGACCGATAAAGACAAGCAGCAGAAAATTCCCACCGTGACGACGACGGTTGTAGTTCAGGGCGCAACAGCGGATGGATATTTGCCTGAGACGTTGTCAGTCGGAAATCTGGATGGAGCCAGTTTGCAGGAGACGCCGCTCTCGGCGCTGGTGGTGACACGCGCGCTGATGGATGATCAGCAGGCGCGATTGCTTTCAGATGTGGTGAAGAATGATGCGTCGATTGGCGAGGATTATGCGCCGGTGGGCTACTACGGGGATTACGAAATTCGCGGCGTGCCGATTGACCTGGCGACGGGAATTGAAATCAACGGAATGACGATCGCCGGCGAACAGGACGTGCCCTTTGAAAATAAAGAGCGCGTCGAATTTCTGAAGGGGATTGCAGGAATTGAAAGCGGTGTGGCTTCGGCTGGCGGCCTGGTGAATTTTCAGACCAAGCGCGCGGTGGGGATTCACGCGGTGGATTTTGCTACGGATCACCGCGGCTCTGCGTATGGTGCAACCGATCTGGGTTGGTTGTTGGGCGGGCGCAAACAATTTGGCCTGCGTACGAATTTGGCGGGCGAGCGCATTGCGAGTTATGTGAACGGCGCCAATGGTTGGCGCGCAGTGGGTACGGCGGCCTTCGACTGGAAGATTTCGTCGCGCGCAACGTGGACAAATGATTTTGAATATCAGCACAAGGTGGAGCGGTCGGTGAGCGGGTACCAGTTGCTCGGCGGCGTGACGGTGCCGGATTTGAATTTGATTTCACCGGCGACGATGCTGGGATTTCAGAGCTGGGCGAAGCCGAATACATTTGATGCGTACAACACAGGTTCGCGGCTTGAGTACGAGTTGCCGCATGGATGGCGCGCGCAGTTGGCGGGGAGTTTCAGCCAATCGCTGATCGATGACAACGTCGTCTACGCATATGGATGCGGATATGAAGCAGTTTGCAATGGAACGACGCCGCCGTGGTTTTTTGCGCCGGATGGAAGCTTCGATATTTATGACTATCGCAATCCGGGTGAGTTGCGCATTGATGCACAGGCTGAGGCGCTGATAGTCGGGCATATTCGCACGGGGAAGATTACGCAGAATGTGAGCGGGGGTGTTGAGTTGTTTTTGCGCAGCGTGCACGAGCCGGGATATTTTACTGTGGAGAATCCATCGTTCGGGACTGTGACGGATGGCGCTGTCTACACGTATGTTGGAACCGAAAATATTTACGCGCCCGATCAATCAGTGCCGATTGAAAGCCCGCAGCAAAGCGCAGGGCCGCGCCGGTTGTGGCTCGATCATCATGATGCCTCGTTGCTGGCGCAAGATCGAATTGAGCTGCCGCATGGGTTTCAGTTGATCGCGGGAGGCAGACTCGATTCGATGCGGGATCATAATTTTTCGGCCTCATCGGACATTGGGTACCCTGGTCCGGCAACGAATCCTTGCATCAGTTACGACCCAACGACAAATACTTGCAGTCTTCCAACACCTGCGCTTAATTCGGACAAGACAATCTGGCTGCCCACGTATGCGGCGACATACACGCCGCGCAAAGACCTGACGCTCTACGGGAATTATTCGGTAATGCTTTCACTGGGGCCGCAGGGGCCATGGTGGGCCAACGATAATCCGAATCAGTACCTCGCGCCGTTTTATTCGCGGCAGGCTGAGGTGGGAGCGAAGTTTGTGCCCGGTGAAAAGATCCTGGTGACAGCGGCGTTGTTTCATTTGAGAACGCCGTTCTTCTACGTGCGCGAAATCAATGCCGCAGACGCAACCTGTGGCGCTCTGAATGCCCCGAGTGGCACGCAGAATCTTTGCTTCGAATCGGATGGGCATGAGACACATGACGGCGTCGAATTGAATGCCGAAGGCAAGGTTACAAATTGGCTGCGATTGAGCGGCTCGGCGACGGCAATGAATGCAGTCTCTGATCATTCACAGACGCCGGCTTTCAACGGCAAGCAGATTATCAATCAGCCGCATTTGAGGACGGCGTTTTTTGCCGATGTGGCAATGCCGCACATGAAGCGGATGCACTTGATGCCGGGGTGGGGCTACACCGGACGCAAAGAGGCGACTCGCGATGATTTGGTGAGCGTGCCGGGGTACAACATTTTCAACTTTGGTGCGCGCTATGAACCGGGCGGCGAGAGCGGGCACATGAGCGTGCGCTTGTATGCGGACAATATTTCAGACAAGCGATACTGGAAAGATACAGGCGCAAGCTATGGGGATACGTTTTTGCATTTGGGCGCGCCGACAACGGTGAGGCTGTCATTGCATTACAA
>DAHXOQ010000042.1 GCA_027364815.1 Acidobacteriaceae bacterium
CAATGCCAGCAACGCTCCCCAATTAATACCCGCACCAAAAGCCGAGAAGACTACAGGCCCCGTTGCAGGATTCGTCGCGCTCCACTCATCGGCAGCAATCAACATCGACGCCGAAGAAGTGTTTCCATATTGTTGAATATTTGTATGGAACCGATGCGGTGGAACTTTGAGCGAGGTGGCCACACGCGTAATCAGATTCAGATTCGCCTGGTGGAGCAGAAAACATTCGACCTGGTCAGCGGCAATCGAATTCCTCGCCAGCAATTCCTTAATCACATTTGGAAGTTTTCTCGCGGCCTGCAAAATTACCGATGGCCCTTCCATGCGCAACAGGCCATTCTCGACTGCGAGAATCTCAGCCGATGCTCCATCGGTAGCCAACAAAGAATCAGCAATCAACAGCGAACCAATTTCGCGATCGACCAAACAAGCGCCCGCACCATCGCCAAAAAGAATGGCCGTGTTTTTTACCTCGGGAATCCTCAGAATTCTGCGCGACATAATTTCTGCGCCGACTATGAGCACGCGTCCATACTTGGGAGCCAACTCGGCAGCCATCGCCAAGCCAATCAGCGAGCCGGCACTGGCGACCGGAAGATCGAGAGCCGGTGTCGCACCCATTCCAAGTTTCAGCGCAATCTCCGCTGCAGGGCCGGGGCAGAATCGCTCGCTTGACCCACTCGCTACAAGCAGCAAGCCAACCTCACTCGCCGCAACGCCCGCCTTCTGCAAGCAATTCACGGCAGCACGCACACCAATCGAAGCGACCGTTTCCGCATCTTCCGCGTAGCGCCGCTCAACGATTCCGCTCATATCGAGGATCCACTCCGGCGCGCAGTCGAGCACTGCCGCAAGCTCCGCGTTCCCCACGCGACGCTCCGGCAACCACGAACCAAACCCGCGAATGAATGCCATGGATTCTTCCTGATTTCTAGTCAAAGACCTTGCATTTGATTTTGCGCCGACAGGCGCGTTTGCTGCATGCAATGCCGCCGTCAGGCGCGGTTGCTGCATGCAATGCCGCCGTCAGGCTCGGTTAGCCCCACCGCAGGCGGCGAGATATTCTTTCACTTTCGTGATCGAATCAAACTTCCTTGCGGAGAGATCCGAGTCCGGAATTTTCACTCCAAACTCATCTTCCAACCCGCTCACAAAATCGGCCAGAGCAAAGGAGTCCAGCAACCCCGAAGTGAACAGCGACTCATCGTCAGCGGGATTGAGTTCCTTGCCGGAGACCGCTGTGAGCACCTTCAATATTTTTTCTCTCTCGTCCATCGTTCCTTCCTTCAATCGTGTCAGCGCCGGCGCTCTCAACATTCCGGCTCGCTGCGTGATCTTTGTAATCTTTGTATCCGTTCAGCAGATCGAGCATGAAAGCATCAGCCAGTGCGCGGTAACCATCGGAAGTAAAGTGCGTGTGATCGCTCTGCGCCCAACCTGCATAGACCCAATCCTGCATCGAGCCCAGCCCGCCCATACGCTCGCGCTGATCCCAAAAAGCGCAATTATGCTTCTCGCAAACCTTCTGCTGCGCCGCAATAATTTTCTCCGTCGCTTCGAATGGTTTCCACGAGCGATGCACTACGGTCGAGCGATCCGAGGGGCCGATGACGAGGATCGACGCGTCCGGCACATACTGATGCAGCTGGTCGACGAGACGCGCAAAACTCTCCGCATAACTAGCCTCATCCCACGACGAACTCGCCGCCTCATTCGTACCATAAGCCAGCACAATCAAAGCTGGATCATTCGACTTCAAGTATTCAGAAAAGAGAGCCTGATCCCACTTGAGCATCAGCGGCGCCTCGGCTCCGTTGATTCCCAGGCACTCCCACGTCACGCCGGGCTGCGTCGCAATCCAGCCGAGCAGCGTCACGGGCTGGTTTGCTTCGGTCTTCAAAGCAAAATGATGGTCGCCAACCGGGCATTGATAGTTGAAGCTTCCTGCTCCCACCGTCTCCGCGTCCGTATTAATCTCCGCCATCGGCGTTCCGTTGTCAGTGAACTGCAGGCTGCCGCCGCCGGGCTGCGCAAGGTACTCAAGCTCGAGCGTAGTGCAGGGCGCGTCGAGCGTCACCGACTCATTGGCGCGGTCGGTCGAAATGCTCAACCCGCCGAGGCCTGTGCGCCCATCGCCAAGCTCCGTAAAGTGATTGCCCATCGTTGACCAGCCATTGCTCGCCGAATGCGAGGAGCCAAAGACCCTGAAGCCCGCAAAAGGATGGCCGGCAAAAACATAACCTACGCCGCCGTTGCCGAATTTCTCCTGCAGAATTCTGCGCGCCTCGCCGCTGAAAACATCAGCTGCGGTATGCGAATCGCCAAACTGGAGCACGCGCAAAGTTTGCGTCGTTGAATCTGTGCTCGTCCCGCTCGCACGCTCATTGAGTGCGGCAAAAAATCCCCGCAGCGCCTTCTCATTGGAGAGCGCGCTTGTGCCCGGGTCATTGAGCGAAGCGCCAATCTCCTTCACCAGCGCCACGCGCCGCGCCGCATTCACACGCGGCCCCGGCAGCCAATGATGCACGCGCGCATGGTACTTTGCGTGGCCTTTCTTTGAAGAGCTGAACTTCGGCGAGTTCGAATTCCATGGCGACTTTGAACTCTTGTGCTTCTTCGTTTGCGTCACAGCTTCAAGACGGTTCACACCACCCAGCGTGACAAGAGCAACGAGCACGAGCATGAGCAAACGCCGGCCTGTCAGGAGCAAACTCCCGCCGGCCCACCCGATTTTTTGCTCGACCGAACTCACTCTTGATTGCCTCATTTCACTTGAGTGCCCGCACTCTTCAAAATTACCTGCCAGCAACTTATTTCTTCGCAGCTTTTTTCTGTGCACCGCCGCGTTTCGCCTTAGCTGCCGCCAGTTTTCCGCTCTTGGCCGCAACCCCGGCGGCGCGGGAAAACTCAATTCCGTGGCGCATCTTCCATCGATCATATCCCAGCGAGAGTTGATCAACGAAGAACCCCGCCACCACTGCCGCACCCTGCGGAGTCGGGTGCAAAAGATCTGCCGTCACCAATCGCGGAGTCGCTGCATACCAACGCGCAACGGTTCCCTCTCCACCCATGGCGGCGTACGTATCAAAGAAGGCGCAATGCGTTTCCGCGGCGACCTTGCGTTGAATCTCGACGATCTGCGGTATTGTCGCCATGGTTTTAATCTCGTCGAGGCCACTTCTCTCGCCGCGATCCATCGGGCTCATGACAAGAATCGGAACTCCCGGCGCCGCCACACGAATCCTCTGTATAGCTAGACGCAATTCATCGGCATACTGCTTGCGCACAAAGTTTCCAAAGCTGCTTTCGTTCGATCCGTAATTCACAACAATCAGATCTGGCCGCGCGTGTGCCAGTTCTTCCCGCCACAATCCCGGCGGTTGCGTACGTGCCAGCACACTCGTCGTTGCGCCGTTTAATCCCAGACTGTCATACAGTAAGCCGGGCCCGCGATGAAACTCTGCACCAAAAAGCTCAACCGTTCCCACTGTGGGATGAATCTCGACCGACTTGGTCCCCGGTGGCAACTCGACATGCACGCTGTGCGCCTCAGGTTGATCGGCCGCCGTCTGTTGCTCGATTAGCTGCACCCCACCGGCGCTGACTGCAAACGCGCCGCCACCGGGACGCGCGAGATACTCGAAGTCGACTGACCGCTGCTCACTCTCGGTCAGCCGATAACTCGACCCCGCGCCCGGCTCGCCTTCAAAAGACGCACCGCCGAGTCCATAGATTCCCTCGCGCATCAGACCCACTCCGGTCTTGATTCGCCAACCGTGTCCGCTGACTTCAACGCCGCGATGCCCGTACCATGGCCACGGCTTTGCAATCAGCGTGTACCCGCGACCCGCATCGCCAAAGCGCTCCTGGAGAGCCGCGCGCACATCGCCGGTAATCAGATCGGCAGTCGTCGGCGAGTCGCCATAATGCAAAACGGTTACGAGGCCGCTCTTCGGCTGCACTTCGAGTTTCCAGAGTGCGGCGAAGAACGGATCCATCTCGCCGGTCTCGTCAATGAGTAGTTTGGATTCAGCAGGAACCACATCACCGGCCGTGTGTTTTTTGTGCGCTCCATTGTGCGTGCCAATCTCGACTGATGGATGCGGCATCGACAGCTTGAAGCTCTCCCAAATTATGCTCGAGTCCATACCCTGCGCTTGATTGCCCCACTCATGCCACGCCAACAGCGCCGCCGTCAGCACAAAGATCGTCTGCGCAAACTTAAGCCACACACGCGCTGGTGTCTTCAATGGACGCACTTTCTCCGGCGGGCTGTTAATCTCGCCTTGGTTGCGCGGATTTTCCGGTGCGTTAAAAATTCCCATAGACAAAAGGAGCGGAAACACGGCCCGCCAGCGTTTCAATCAACAAAACCAATGCCGCCATTGCGAGCCCCTGCGCCCAGAACGGCAAACGCCCCGCCCACTCTGCGGCCACATCAAATCCCTTGACCGGAAGTGAGTGCAAAATCGCGGCCAGCAACATCACGCCCAGCAGAAGCGGTGTCAGATTGCCAACAGAAAAACTCCACTCGCCTAACCCGCGCATAATTTCGAGGGCATTGCCGACGGAGGTTGCGCGGAAGAATATCCATGCGAGGCAAACGTAATTGAAGGTCAGCATCCATCCGAGTGTGCGTCCCCACCAACTCACGGGTGCATTGCGTCCCCACCGCCTCGTCTTCCATTGCGTCCAGGCAAAAACCACGCCGAGTGCAACGCCGTGCATGAGGCCCCAGATCAGGAAGGTCCAGCTCAGCCCATGCCACAATCCGCCGAGCGCGAAAGTGATGATGAAGGCGTAACCGAACGAAAGCACAGGCCATTTGCGCCGCTTGGGCAAGACGTCGAAGAGGTAGTCGCGCAGCCACTCCGAGAAACTGATGTGCCAGCGGCGCCAGAACTCGGCGACGTTGACAGAGAGATACGGGCGTTTGAAGTTTTCCGGCAAATCGAAGCCGAGCAGCAAGCCGGCGGCTATCGCAATGTCCGTGTAGCCGGAGAAATCAAAAAATAACTGCAACGCGTAGCCGTAAACGCCGGCAAGAATCTCAACGCTCGAGTAGAGCGAGGGGGTATCGAAGACGCGGTTCACCAGATTGTTGGCGAGGTAATCGGCGATGAGCAGCTTCTTGACGAGGCCTACGCCGATCAACAGCAGCGCACGCCCGGCGACAGCATCCGTCAGTTGAACGCGCGCGGCCAGTTGTTTGAGCAGTTTTCCAGTGCGCGGAATCGGTCCCGCCGTCATCACCGGAAAAAGCAACGCGACGCTCTGGTAGCTGAGCCAGTCCTGGGTCGGCTCAATCTCGCCGCGATAGATGTCGATGGTGTAGGTCAGCGACTGAAAACAATAAAAGGAGAGGCTCAGGGGAAAGAGCCAGGCGAGCGATTTCATCCAGCCCGAGGCTGCCATCAGCGGCATCAGCTTCAGGCTTCCCATCAGCGCAAGGTTCAGAACGATCGAAGCCGTCAGCAGCAAACGGCGTCTCAGTGTTTCGGAGTTTGGCGTTGCACAAATTGCGCGGCCAATCAGAAAGTCAAAGCTTGCCGCAACGGGAAGGGCCAGATAAACCATGCTGAATTTTGCCAGGAAGAAGAGATTGACGAGGGCCAGCACGGCAAGCCGCATCCTCGGCCACTGCTGGGTCAACCAGCAGAGCAGGCAAACTGCAGCGAGAAAGACAAAGAATGGCGCGGTGCTAACCAGCATGGGGGGGTCGGGCAAACCTCAGGAGTCATAGGCATTGCCGCGCAGTGAAAGAGAAGAACCGCACAGCTTTGCTTCTCTTATCCTGACGTGAGTTTGACGCATTTGGCAAAACGCATTGAAAATCTTACGTATTACTGAACCCACTTCGTCACTATGCTAGAAACTACCAATCAATAATTCCAGTAGTATCCAATAACAACACAAGCCATACGGGAAAATTGATGCTCACGATTGCAAATTATCGAAACAATATCGGTCTTTTAGCTGGTTCCAAACCTTTTCACCCATCTCTCTCTTCTCATCCCTCTCAGGGACACTCGCATTCACTTCGGTTAGCATTTTGCGTAAGCTGTTAAACCACTCTCGGTCAAAAATTACCTGATCCGCACCATCCAACTTGTCCATTCCAACGACAACTTGACCCTGTTTAAGCGACTTCACTTCTTCCATATTTTCAGGATAATTGATGATGCACTCAAGCTCGTTCCCCTACAAATTATGCTGATGACTAAAATAACCAACACGCTAATGAAGGTCACGTTAAATCGCCAAATAGGCGAATATCAGACGAATATTACTTCCCTCGCCTCGTGTCAGCCAAAATCTGCCAAAAAAATCGCAGATTTTACATTCTGAGATCCTCCAGCTATTATCCTTAATATCAACATTTTACCGTGAACAATTCTGGAACATAATTATGAAAAATGGGCAATATTGCATATTCTTTGTTGTCAAAGTAGTAAAATATAGATATGAAAATGATGAGCAACTTCGTCGCACAAGCACGTGAAAAAATCGCACGAGGCTACTCCGGATATCACTGGAAGTTGCCGGTCGCAGGACTCTCCTCGCTCCTTTTGGCTACGGGGATCGTTGTGTTGGCTGACAAACCTGTTCAAGCAAAGTTTGGCAGCGCATCGAGCGCACACCCTTCAGCCCCACCGTCGATTGCTACCACCCCGACACCGGCTCAAATGGCGACTCCAGCAGCGGCGCAAACTGGAATCAACCCCAGCCAAACCGGGAATAAGACCAGCAATAACCCAACACTTGCCGCAGCCACTGCTGCCCTAGCCGAGCACCAGCTTGAGGGCATTGCCTCCTGGTACGGCGCAGTATTGAACGGTCATCGCACCGCTTCAGGAGAGCGTTTCAATATGTACGACCTGACTGCATGCCACAAGACGCTGCCCTTTGGCACCATCGTCAAGGTCACGAACAAGCCCACAGGACGCTCAGTCAACGTCCGCATCAACGACCGCGGCGTTCTCAGTGATGGCCGCATCATCGATCTCTCCTTTGCGGCTGCTGCCAAAATTGGCATCATCAAGGCGGGTCTGGCCGAGGTCAAGCTAGACATCGTCCAAATGGGCAACGGTCACCACAACTGGATTCACGACAACCCAGGAGAAAAGGTACAGGTTCAGCCCCCTCCTGCCGGTTACGATGGGCCGATGAATATCGCGCAACGCTAAAACATTCTTGCCCAGCGATAAAAGGATTCGACCCAAAGGAAAACCAACCTTAAGCCGAAAAACGAGGCCCCCGATTCAAGCGAATCGGGGGCCTCTTCTCATTGCTCAATAAGAACTTATTTTGGCGGCGCTGGTTTAGGCATGGCAGCCTTTGGCTTAGCCTTCTGGCTCGACGAAACCCCAAAACACATCAGAAAAAATCCAAATCCCTTTTTAATTTTCGCTCCAAAACCCATCGTTTCCTGCTTTCCAGACCTGATTTGCAGATAATTCCGCCCTACTGGCTCAGAGTATCAGAGAAGTAGCGATGCTGCCTGTGCGTCAGAACCGGCAGCATCGCGCAGCAATTCAGCCTTGGGGCGGCGGCCTCATTACTTAGCCGGCTTGGCCACTGCAACTGGGGCCGCGTTGACCGGGGGAAGTGGCTGCTTTACCATCTCAACCACCTGCGGAGGCAGCTTATCGGCGTTAGCCAGGAGCAGGGTCACCTGCCAGATCTCGGTATCAGAAAGCACCTTTTTGTAGGATGGCATTCCGGTCAAACGAATACCGTTGGCCACCTTCCACTCAGTCTCTCCCGGAGGGTCGTCGCTGACTCCAACCACCTTGCTGTTTCTATGCTGCTGCCAGAGCGGCGGCGCATCCGGATACATCTCACCGCCAAAGCTCGAGGGCAATCCCGGCAAACCATGGCAACTGGCGCACTGCTCGCGATAGATGCGGGCGCCGGCAATCAGATTTTCATCGCTCACTGCGATCGGCGGCGTCTTCACCATCTCGCGATCGATGCGCGCGTTTAGGGGCACATGCACAATGGTCTTCTCCATGGGGAATGGAGTATCAGCAACCGCAACCGGAGGATGACCATGGTGTAACCAGACAAAAAGAGCAACCGCAAGCAGCAACCACCCAAGCAACACACCAACAATGAGCTTACCCATTCACAGACCTCCAACTTTCGTAATGAACCCAAACTATCCCAATACCTGTTAAAAGGACAAGTTACAAAGATGCCATTCAAAAAGCATGCAGTCAAATCCAAAAGGAGGAATTTCCCCATGGCAGACTACTCACGAATGAAACTCGGCCGCAAAGCCATCAAGACGGATACGCGCACCCTGCTAATGGCCAACTACATCACACCGACACTCCCACCAGCACCCCCCAGCAAAGATTGGATGCAAGGCCAAACCAGTTGGGGAATGATGCTGAACGATTCACTGGGCGATTGTACTATCGCCGGTGTTGGTCATGCAGTCCAGGTCTGGGCGCTCAACACGGCAGCTCAACCCACGACCGTTGAACCCATCCCGGACCAGACCATTCTCAGCTACTACGAGAAATGGGATGGCTACAATCCAGCTGACCCTTCTACTGATCAGGGAGGCATTGAACTCGACGTACTGAAGGACTGGAAGAAAGCCGGCTTTTCCAATCACAAGCTCATCGCGTTTGTTGATCCCTCAGTCGGCAACATCACGGAGATCCGTCAGTCCATTAATCTCTACGGTGGCGTCTACATCGGCCTCAGCCTGCCGCTGACGGCGCAGTCTCAAGATGTATGGGATGTGGTGCCAAACGGCGGCGCAAATGCCAGGCCGGGCAGTTGGGGCGGTCATTGCGTCTTTGTTCCCTCATACGACGCCAACGGCTTCACCTGCATCACATGGGGTGCGCCCAAGAAAATGACTCTCGCCTTCTGGCAGCAGTATGTCGACGAGGCTCATACGCTCCTCGGCGCTGATTGGCTCTCGACTAAGGGCTCGCCGGTGGGTTTTGATCAGCAGCAACTCCTTGCCGACCTCAAGGCAATCGTCTGAACTCAAGCTGCTCCAACGGCAGAACTCCCTAATCCGCGTGCCAAGCGTCAAATCTCTTGAGCCCACCTCGGCAAACACTCACCCTGGAATGTTTTAATAGCAGAGGAGAGTGTTTTTTGCCCACTGTGGCCTCCGAGCCTCCAATTCTTGACACGCCCTGAAGGGATTTAACTAAACCGATGTTTTCATTACGCACCGCAGTTCTGCCGTTGGCCCTTGGCCTTGCCGTTGTCGCCTCCGGTCAGGCACAAATAGCAACAGAGGTTCAAGCAACAACCCAGGCACCAGCAACAACCGGCTCTTCATCCAGTTCCAGCAGCTCACAGGCGCAATCCGATCAGAACCAGCCCGTCTCAATCAGCGTCCAGGCTCGCATCCGCCAGCGCCGTGAACAGCGCCGCGCCGCTGCCATGCACGAGGCATACGCGCATCTCTATGACATCGCCATCGGAATGGGCTATGAGCGATTCATCCTCTCCAATGGACTGGAGCGCGTGACCGAATACTCCTGGGACATCGGCTTCACACGCTACTACAGCGAAAAGTTCGGCGTCATGCTCGATGGTCGGGGAAACTACGGCAACAGCTTCATACCTCCAACACATGTCCCTCCACCGGTTCAAAACATCTTCCATCCCAAGATCTACCAATACGCTCTCATGATCGGACCTACTTACCGCTTTTACAGCACTCC
Source organism: Acidobacteriaceae bacterium (assembly GCA_027364815.1). Taxonomy (GTDB): domain Bacteria; phylum Acidobacteriota; class Terriglobia; order Terriglobales; family Acidobacteriaceae; genus CAIMNN01. The sequence goes on from DAHXOQ010000042.1 coordinate 9,702, forward strand.
GCGCTACTCCATCTCTGCTCGGGCTCTGGTTGGCGCCGACGAAGGTAACTTCTCCAGCGATTACGGTGGCAACGAGGCTGCATCGACCTCCTCTGGACTCTATCCCAATGGCCTCACATACGCCTTGAACGCAGCCATTGTCGGCGAGTACAACATCGCTCCCAATCTCGCCGCAAGGGTCGCCGCCGAGGTATCACCCACAGGATTCAACTCCTCCTTCCAGGCCAACCGAGGCTTCACCATGAGCCTTGTCTACCGGTTTGGAAAGCAGTAAAAAGACAGGGACTGAGGGACGAAGAGACAAGTAAAAACAAAGCAGCCGGCAATCAGGACAATTGCCGGCTGCTTATAGTTGGTTAGTGAATTATGAATGAACTCGGTTTTGTTCGAGATCAATGCTTGAATGAAAGAAGCGACTTAGTCCCACTGTCCCTCTGTCCCTGCATTACTGCAATATCGGAATCCCCGCTATCCTCTGCTGCCACTCCGCAGGTCCTGTCGTGTGAACGCTCGTTCCTTTGGAATCGACGGCCACGGTCACCGGCATATCGACGACCTCAAACTCATAGATCGCCTCCATCCCAAGATCCGCAAATGCCAGCACCTTCGACGCGCGAATCGCCTTCGAGACCAGGTACGCCGCGCCGCCGACAGCCATCAAATAGACCGCGCCAAATTCCTTGATCGCTTCGATCGCCGCCGGGCCACGCTCGGATTTTCCAATCATCCCGAGCAATCCCGTTTCCGCCAGCATCTGCCGCGTGAACTTGTCCATGCGCGTCGCCGTCGTCGGTCCCGCAGGCCCAACCACCTCTGCGCGCACCGGGTCCACTGGCCCAACGTAGTAGATAAACCGTCCGTTGAAGTCCACTGGCAGCTTCTCTCCGCGCGTCAGCATCTCGGTCATGCGCTTGTGCGCCGCATCGCGCCCTGTGAGCAGCTTGCCATTGAGCAACAGTACCTCGCCCGGTTTCCAACTGCGCGCTTCTTCACGAGTGATTGTATTCAGATCCACGCGCCGCGCTTTTGAAACGTCGTACGTCAACTTCGGCCACGCATCGAGCGACGGCGGATCCAGAAAGACCGGCCCTGAGCCATCCATCACAAAGTGCGCATGCCGCGTTGCCGCGCAATTCGGAATCATCGCTACAGGTAAATTCGCCGCGTGCGTCGGATAATCCACCACCTTCACATCGAGCACCGTAGTCAGCCCACCCAAACCTTGCGCGCCAATACCGAGACGGTTCACCTTGTCGTAAATCTCCAGCCGCAATTCTTCAGCCCGCGTCTTGGGCCCGCGCGCCTTGAGCTCCTGAATGTTAATCGGCTCCATCAGCGCTTCTTTCGCCAGCAGCATCGCCTTCTCTGCCGTCCCGCCAATGCCGATTCCCAGCATTCCAGGCGGGCACCAGCCTGCGCCCATCGTCGGCACCGTCTTCACCACCCAATCAACAATCGAGTCCGTAGGGTTCAGCATCACGAACTTGCTCTTCGCCTCTGACCCGCCGCCCTTTGCCGCAACCGTAATCTCAACCGTGTTGCCCGGAACCAGATCCACGTAAACCACTGCGGGCGTATTGTCCTTGGTATTCTTGCGCGCACCCGCCGGATCGGCCAGTATCGATGCGCGCAGTGTGTTGTCTGGATCCGTGTAAGCACGATGCACGCCCTCGTTCACCATATCCTGAACGCTCGGCGCGTCCTCGCCATTGCGCCCTTCAAAGTGCACATTCATTCCCACCTTGAGGAATGCCGCCACAATCCCCGTATCCTGGCAGATCGGCCGGTGACCTTCGGCGCACATGCGGCTGTTGATGAGAATCTGCGCCATCGCATCCTTCGCCGCCGCAGATTCCTCGCGCTCATACGCCTTCGCCAAGCTCGTTATGTAATCCACCGGGTGGTAGTAACTGATGTACTGCAGCGCACCTGCTATACTCGCCACAAAATCTTCCTGTTTGATCGTCGTCATATCCGCATACCTCTATCCGTAACAGGATACAACTCCTGTCGACTTCCGTGAATGTGCGCTCCGGCACAATGCCATCCTTGCATTAAAAAATAAAAAGCGACAGACAAGCTCAACCAGCCCTGTCTGCCGCATACAAATATGGCCGTGCAACATTCACTTGTCGCTTAATGCAAGCGATGTGTGGATACATACCCCCGCCGGCATTGAGCCCCATGCTCAGGAATCAGCGATCGAGTGTGAACCCTCCGCGACGGTTCTCTTGCCAACACTGCTCCGTCTCAGCGGTGCAAAATGGCTTCTCCTTGCCGTAGCTGATCACCCGTATCCGGCCGGCGTCCACGCCTGCGCCCACCAGCGCCTTCTTCACCGACTCGGCGCGATTCTGCCCCAATGCCAAGTTGTACTCATTCGATCCGCGCTCATCGCAATATCCGCCAATCGTGAACTTCAAACCGGGATTCTTGTTCAAATAGACCGCATCCTTGGCAAGCGTCGCTTGTGCATCGGCGCGAATCGTGTATTTGTCATAATCAAAATACACGTCCTGCACATTTGACTTGAAGGTTTCTTCCTGGCTTTCTGTAATTACTGGTGCTGTGACCTTCGCCGGATTTACCGTCACGCGCACCGTCGCCGTCTCCGTTCCACCCGCACCCTTCACATCAAGCGTATAGCTGGTCGAGTAACCAGGAGTCACCGTCTTTGATCCAGACGTTGAAACACTCCCTATCCCGTCAATCGATGCGCTCGTGGCGTTGGTTGAGCTCCAATTCAGTACCGTGGAATCGCCCGCCGTAATCACGCTCGGTGAAGCGCTGATCTGCGCTGTAGGTGCCGGCACTACAACTGCCGGCGCGGTTGCGGCTTGTGGGGGAGCCACCTTCTTCTTGCATCCTGCAATCAGGACGAATGAAAAAATCAAAACTGCGAAAACTACAATCTTTCCACTTCTGAACAATGTATTGCTCCTTCTGAAGAATCTTCCTGTCTATTCCGGTACAGATTCTTCGCCTCCTGCCGTGCTTTGCAGTGCTCGGCCACTCTGATAACAGTATGATTCCGCGCCTTCTTCGCGGGGTGTTCCTTTGGGGACACTTCTTTCACCCGCCTGCATTCGCGCTCTCCCCTCTGGTTTTCATATAATTGATGAAGTAAGTTTCGTGGATAATTTTTTGCGCACACTCATAAGTTTTCTCGATCCCAGCGCATGGGAGCCTGGTCAATGGTGCCCAACAGTATTTCAACATTTAATGTCGCCGGATTTCTTCACACCGCAGGCCCGGGACGGCAACTTGTTCAGCTCGAGAGTCAGCAGGCATTTTTCTTGCAGGGTGATCCCGCTGACTGCGTCTTCTATCTCCACAAAGGCCGCGTCAAAATCTCCGTCCTCTCCACGACAGGCAAAGAAGCCACCATTCGACTCGTCACCGCAAACAATTTTTTCGGCGAAAAAGCCATGGCCACCGAACCCGGCCTGCGTGTGACATCAGCCACTGCCGTAACCGCATGCACCGCGCTCAGAATCGCACGACCGGAGTTCCTGCGCGTCATGCGGCAAGAGCAGGCCTTCGCCAGCCTCTTCTCCAATTTCCTTCTTGATTGCTCCCTGCGCACCCAGGCCGACCTCGTCGATCAGCTCTTCAACCGCGCGGAAAAACGACTCGCGCGCCTGCTGCTCATTCTGGCCGAGAACAGCAAACCCGGCGAAGACGACGCGCTCATTCAGCCCATCTCGCAGGAGTCGCTCGCCAGCATGATCGGAAGCACACGGCCTCGCGTCAATGCCTTCATGAGCCGCTTTCGCAAGCTCGGCTTCATCAACTACAACGGACGCATCCGTGTACGTAAATCACTTCTGAGCGTATTTCTGCGCGATTAATTCAGATCTTTCGCACTTTGATTCTCTGCCGGAATCGCAAAATAATTATCACCATTCGCGCTCGTCACTAAATCAATCTCCGGCTCAAATCTGTAATTGTGTTTGTCCAGAATCTCAATCGCGCGCTCCGACGATTTTAAAAACTGCGCGCAGAGCTCGATGTAAATGACCGGCCGAAATTTCTCAATCAGCCCCTCCATCCCTGCCAACACCTCGTCTTCATACCCCTCGGTATCAATCTTCACAAAATCCAGTCGCGACAATCGCTCCGACTTGGGAAAATCTTCCGTCCCCTCGCCCACCCCAAAGAACTCATCCAGTTTGATGATCTCCACCTCGTGCCAATAAAAATCTCCCTCAACCTTCCCCTTCACAC
>DAHXOQ010000043.1:0-13284 GCA_027364815.1 Acidobacteriaceae bacterium
GCGCAGATGCGTCCTAATACATATGCAAAGGGATTTGGAGCGCGGGCAAGCAGGTATGCTTCCTCATCGCGTGTAATGCCAATAGCCTGAACGTACCGCCCGCACTCGGTATGAATCGGGCAGGCAGACTGACAGGGGATATTTTTATCAAAGTACTCTTTGTCGGGGACGGCGATTTGGTAGCGCATGGACCCTCATCTTGCAAGCGTTGTTTAAAAGGAGGCGGCCTGTGCAATTTGCATTCCTGCACTTCACACAGGCCAGATGAAAGTTAATTGCTCGACTTCAGCTTCTCAATTTCCTCGTCGGACAGAGCTTTAAAGAAGGCAGTTGGATTCTTGTCCTTGCGGTGCTCCTGGTCATAGGCGAGAAACTCGTAGATTGCCTTGCCCTGCGAATCGCTGATGCCCGAGTTGGGCTTGTGCATCATGCGCTTGACGTAACGCGACCACTCCAGCGCAGTCATCGAAGTGTTGATCGGTCGCGCGATGGTGTGGCACTTCGCGCATTTGTCGACGAAAATCTTGTAACCCTGCTGCTGCGCGGCCGGATAAGAAGACACATCAATTTTTGATGGCCCCTTGTCCTGGGGAAGGTTTACGTTGCCACTCTGAGCCATCAAGGCAATCGGAATTGCCAGACAGCCAACCGTTATTGCGAGTATTGCTTTGCGCATGATCTTCTCTCCTTGAGAATTGTTCGTTACCACATGTAGCGGATGTCGAGCCGGAACATCTTGTCAGTTGTACTTTTCATCGCAATCGGATCACCATCGTGCTCCTGATTGTAACCTGCTCGCAATACGATGTTGCCCAATTCAGTCAAAGCATGCTCGGCGCCGATGCCCCAAACCTGCGAGTGTATGGATGGATTCGGAGCGATGGATTGTGATGAGCGGTCGAAGCGTGCGGAGAAAACTGTTCCGGTCTTGATATAGTAATCCGCCTCGGCGCGGTAGGAATCCAGCTTGTACGGCGTGGTCGCACTAGTTGAAGTCCACTTCCAGTCATCCTGACCGTGGAGATAGCCACCGAGAAGATCGAGTTTGTCCTTGAACAGATAGTTGCCGAATACACCTACGCGGTTGAGGTTAGTGCGGTACGTAGTCAATGGATTGTCAATGTTGTTCTGATCCTTGGTACCGTGATAACCCATCACTGTCACGCCGCCATCAGGGCCAAACCAGTAATCAGCATCGCCCCAGTAATCCTTGGAGTTTTTGGTCGAAGTATCCAGAATTTCGCTGCCATCCGCGTTCAAACCGTTCGTCACTTTTGCTGAAACCGCAAAGATATTCTTGAAGTAATTATTGGCCCAGGTATAGCCGACATCAACACCGACTGGGTGCTGATCCAAACTAAAGCTCAAGGGGTCCACATAAGTCAGCGTATAAGCCGGATCGTGGAAGAGGTTATAGAACATCGCCGCGCGTGTTCCCTCACCCTCCTGCATGTGCATCTCGCCAACCTTCACAAAGTAGCTGCTGTTGGCCCGACCGCCTGTCCATTGTCCAAATCCCTGCTCCAATCCACTGGAGCCGCCCTGATAGAGTTCCTCGTGAACAAACAGAGAGAAACCTGTATTGGGCACATTGCCAACTAAAAAGAGCGCAGCTTCTTCAAGGTTGAAACTCGAACAAGAAGCAGTCTGCTGTGTTGCATTGGCTCCGCTGTTACAAGCTGAAGATGGTGAGCTGGCTACTGTATCGCCGGTACCAGCCTTGGTTTTATCTTCAGTGAAACTGCCTTCAAGAATCAGTGCAACGACCTTGGTAATATCAAACTTGATGTTGGCATCGAGATCAGAGATTTTCGGCGCCGGCTTGCTGCCATCCATCTCATCGGGCGGCATCCGATAACCAAGACGCTTGAACATGTAGCCATTCTTATTCAGCGCGGGTGGAACTGTGTGGCAGGTGTAGCACTTGACGCCATATTTGCGCGCAAATGCCGGAATTGCGTGCCCTGTAACGGGCATCAAAAGAATTACGCCAATGACCAAAAGCATTGACTTAATCCAAAGTGAACTGAGTTTCATTGTGGTCGCTCCTGTCCCGTTACTGTGCACGAGCAGGGCCAACAGTAAATTTATTTACTTTCAATAAGATACGCGTACATTCTGGTCAAAGTTGGGGAGTTTATTCCCCAGCTTTCTCGCTACCCATCGGAATATTTTCCCCATTCTCAGCCACCTTCTCTCGCTTGAGGAGAGCATAAAATGTCTTGCGGTCGACCCCGGCTTCGCGCGCCGCAGCACTGAGATTTCCGCCGCACCGCGCCAGTACAGCCTGCGCATAGGAATCTTCAAACTTGGAAAGATAATGTTCGCGTGCATCTTTCCACGGCAAGAAAGTAAGCTTTTCCGAAGTTGCATCAATCGGATCCGACTCAATCAAATCATCAAACAAATCCGCAGGTGAAAGCTCTCCGCCGGGATGCAACGCAGCCAGGCGCTCCATCGCATTTTTCAACTGCCGCACATTCCCTGGCCAACGCTGCTTCAGCAGTGACTCATAAAACTGGTGCGAACCAGTCAAGCACTTGCCATAACGCCGCGAGAATCTTTCCAGAAAAAATCGCGCCAGTCGCGCAATGTCTTCAGGCCGGTCGCGCAATGCCGGCAACTTCACAGTCACAACGCTGAGTCTGTAATAGAGTTCTTCACGGAAAGTGCCCGCTTTGATCTTGGCTTGCAAATCCTGATTCGTAGCACAAAGTATTCTGCAATCCACCTTGATCGGCGTCAATCCGCCCAGCCTGCGCAACTCCCGCTCCTCAACAAAACGAAAGAGCCGCGTTTGCAGTTCAAGTCCCAGGTCACCAATCTCGTCCAGAAAAAGTGTCCCGCCATCGGCAGACTCAATCAGCCCTTTCTTTGTCCGATCCGCTCCGGTAAATGCTCCGCGCTCATAACCAAACAACTCGCTCTCAATCAGCGTACCTGGCATGGAACTACATTCCACCGGAACATAAGGCCCGGAGTGGCGCGAACTCTCTTTGTGAATGAAGCGCGCCGTAACTTCCTTGCCCGTTCCACTCTCGCCGAGAATCATCACTGTCGCATCAGTCTTCGCCGCACGCCTGCACTTCTGAATCTGATCCTGCATCAACGGGCTCGCACTCTGTGCTGAATCCGATTCGCCAAGCGATTCCAGTCTTTCACGCAGCTCTACCACTTCTTTTTCAAGCGAAGAGTGGGCCAGCGCGCGGTTTACGACCAGCAGCAGATCCTCGCGCTTGAATGGCTTTTGCAAATAATCGAATGCGCCATTCCGCATCGCCAGTACAGCGCTCTCTACCGAACCAAATGCAGTCAGAAAGACGATCGGCAGTCCGGGATGTGCTTCATGAAGCCGCGCAAAAACTTCCTCTCCTGAGATACCAGGCATGCGCATATCCAGAAGAACGAGGTCGGGCGGATAAGTCAGCGCCTCCGCCAGACCTTTCAAGGGATCAATAAAAGTGGAAACAGTCGTATGCGGAATCCGCAGCATCCGCTGGATATTCTCGCCGAGCGCCGGCTCATCATCAATCACCAGTATGCGGCTCACTCTGCTTTGCCCCCTTGAAACCAATGATAGTGCTGCCCCCTGGTGTAGCGAGTGGGTGGCAATTCCAGCACAAATACAGCCCCGCCCGATTCACGCTTTTCATAGCGAATGCGCTCATCATACATATCAAGCACGCTCGCTGCCAAAAATAATCCCAAGCCCAATCTCTCCCGCCCCGTACTCTGCGTGACAAACGGCTCAAAAAGATGTTCAGAGATTTCTTCCGGCACCCCGGGACCATTGTCCTCAATGCGCACTATCACGCGCGCACCCGCAGTTTGATAATCATCAACCCTGATCAGTATTCTTCCGTTCTTGACTTCCTTCAACGCGGCCAGTGCATTGTTGAGCAAACCTCTTACCACTTCAGCAATCACATGCTCCGGTACGTCAACATGAGGAATATCGGATGGCTGAAAAAGAATTTCAATCCCCTGCGTCTTTGCATGAGCGCGTAAAGCCACTACAGATTCTTCGATCGGGTTGCTCAGATCGCATGGCTCAAAGACATCGCTGCTTCTCTCTCTTCTGAGGGCCTGCAGCAGAGTACGCGCAATATTGCCCATGTAGCGCGTCTCCTTGAGCATCTGCTCCAGATCTTCGCAAAGCCTTGCATCCTCTTTGCGTTCATCGAGCAAAACCTCAAGCCGTCCCGCAACTATCGCCAGCGGATTATTGAACTCATGCATGAAGCCGGCAGTGAATTGCCCCAGCAGTGAAAGCTGGTGCGTCAATCTTGCCTGCCGGTCTGCGGCCTGCAGCTCTTCTCTGAGCCGCGCTGTTCTGAAGCGCACCGTTTCCAGTTGCAAACGAAGTTGCTCGGCCAGTACTTCGGCTGCTATCGCATTCTCTTCAAGCTTGTGCGCATATCTTCGTAGCATGAGTATCGCCGGAACTGGCGCTACTAAAAAAACAACAATCGTAAGAGTCACAGCCAGCTTTAAGTTGATCGAATAAATCCAAGGCCCTAAAAGCAGCAGCGGCAAAATCCACACACTGCTCAATACGAGCGGCACTAGCCGCAACCCCCCGCTTGAATTCGGCGTCTCTCTAGAATTTGCTTCTGTCTGCAATGTTTTCAGACTCCCATTTGGCCGCAGTAAAACCTCAGCAGAAACCATGCTGCCGTGATTACAAGTGGAATCTTGAGTTTATCTGTTCAAGGCACACTCATACCAAGAATTCAGCCAACTCCCTTCCAGCACACGAACATCCAGGGCAATCCTTACAGCATTGGGTAAGAACTACACTGACCAAGCTCTGAACTACGCACGATAATTTTCAATTTACACCTTTATTTTCTATGAGTTGGGGATGGCGAACTTTTGGCCACATGAATGCAATTAACCATGCGGTAGTAGAGATTGAGTTGCCGGAGATATTGAGTTTTTGGCGACAATCCCCACTGTAAAAGGAGAAAAAATGATGAGTATCCAAAACGTTTATCGGATGGTTCTAGCAGGTATAGCGGTTACTGTGGCTCTCGCGGGAGCGACCGGTTGCTCAACCAAAAATTATGTTCGCACTCAAACCGAGCCATTGGTTGAACACACCGATCAACTTGAGCAAAAGACTGCTGAGAATAACCGTCAGATTCGCGACGTGAATGACCGAGCGCAATCCGGAATCACGCGGGCGCAGGGTGCAGCAGACTCCGCCAACCAGAATTCGCTGAAGGCAAACCAGCAGGCGGATGATGCGCAGTTGTCGGCAGACAACGCGGTGCATCGTGCCGACTCGCTGGACAGCGTGATTAAGGGCCTGGATAATTACAAGCCAGTCTCAAATGTCTCGGTAACTTTCGGCTTCAATAAAGCAGAGTTGACCAAGGACGACCGCGATCAACTGGATACTTTTGCCACGCAGATAGGCGCGCGCAGGAGCTACATACTGAAGGTCACCGGCGGAACAGATTCAACCGGATCTGCGCAATATAACTACGAATTGAGCCAGCGCAGGGCAGATGCGGTCGTACAATACCTTGCCTCGAAATATGGAATCGCAGCACATAGGTTCTATCTGATCGGCATTGGCAAGGACAAAGAAGTTGCACCAAACACAACCGCTGAAGGCCGCAAGCAGAACCGTCGCGTTGAAGTTGAACTACTGACGAATATGGGCGACGCTGCACAGCCAGCATCGAGTCAGAGTGCGTCACGGTAATAAAGCTAACACCCGCTCACGAGTGAGACAAAAACAACACAAGGCAACAACCCACAAGCAAAGGAAAAGGACACTAATGTTATGAAGAAAGCATTCTTGTTGGCTGCATTACTGAGTTTGACAAATATTGCCTGGGCGGGAAGCGCACGCGAAGCAACCGATGACCGTTTGCAACATGCGGGCGAAGTGCTCCATGAGATTATGGCCGCGCCGGATAAGGGCATTCCTGAAGAAGTCCTCGAGCATGCCAAGTGTGTAGCCGTCGTGCCGCACATGATCAAAGGCGGTTTTGTATTTGGCGCAGAAGGTGGTCGAGGTGTGGCCACCTGCCGCACTGCTAACGGATGGAGCGCGCCGCTCTTCTTTACAATCACTGGCGGAAGCTGGGGTTTGCAGATTGGCGTCGAGGGTGTGGATCTGGTTTTGATTATCCAGAATGAACGCGGAATGCAGAAACTGCTCTCAAGCAAATTTGAGCTGGGAGCCGATGCCTCGGTTGCAGCTGGACCTGTCGGCCGTCACGCATCCGCAGATACCGACTGGAAGCTCAACGCAGAAATCCTCACCTACTCGCGTGCGCGCGGCGTCTTTGCCGGATTGACTCTCGACGGAGCCGCAATTCGCCACGATGAAGACTCCACACGTGCCGTCTACGGACGCAATGTACCTAACAGCCGTATCCTTCGCGGCGAAATCCCTCCACCTCATGCGGCCAACCCATTCCTTAACGCGGTTCGTGCGGTGAAGGTACAGGCCAGGGCTGCGGAATAACAGCGCTCATACGTGTTATCCGAGCACCCTAATCAGTGATTTAATTTAGGGTGCTTGCACTGCGCAAAACTCGGCACATTCAACTGGTCATTCTGATTAACGTTTGAATATCTCACTCTCAATGAGTGAATTTTCGACCGTATGCATCTTCTTTGTGTTTTTAGCGTGGATCCGTTCGTAATTCAATTTCTCATGGCTTCCCTCAATCAAGAGCTGTCGAATCTTGATCAATTCACCCAGGAGGAGGAATTATTCCCATGAACAATCAGAGCAACGCGCTTGGTCTTGCTGCCTTTCTTTCGTGCGAAACTCATGTTGGAAAGGTTGTTGAACTTCAGCCTGAACAAGTCTTCTTCACACAGGGCGATACGGCTGACTCGGTTTTCATTCTCAAAGAAGGTCGCGCGAAACTTGCGGTCGTTTCGCCGAAAGGCAAACAAGCTGTCATCACGATTCTCTCACCCCATAATTTATTTGGTGAAGAGTCTATAGCAACTGCGCCTGGCGCACGCATGGCTACGGCAACTGCGCTGAACACTTGCACCGCGATCAAAATTACGCGCGATGAGACCTTGCGCGCCATACACGAGGACACAGCTTTCTCTTCACACATCCTCACACTTTTAATTTCACGCGGTCTTGGCACACAGGCCGATCTTGTCGATCAAATCTTCAACTCCAGCGAAAAACGGCTCGCGCGCACACTACTTTTGATGGCGGACTCACTCAAGCCTGATGACCCGCAGCCATTAATCCCACCGATTACCCAGGAAACGCTCGCCGAGATGATCGGTACAACCCGCTCACGCGTGAGCTATTTCATGAACAGCTTTCGCAACCGGGGACTGATCGAGTACAAGGATCGCATTCGCGTGTACAAGCCGAGGTTAAAGGCTGTCCTCTTCGATCAATTGGCTGAAATTTAAGGCCAGTACAATCCCTTTGCTTTGCTCCACGCATCAAATTAAATAATCCGATCAAATGGGCTGACTTGCAATGCAGGACAGCCCATTTGAATGCAGAGTATCGCATTGACAGGCGCGACGTTTCAACTTCAGCGCTCAGATCTTTTGAAGTTCTTCGATGGAAGAAACTGGCGCAGAAGACGCAGCGTGATTCTCGCCTACCTCCCGCATCTCAAATCGCATCGTTGGCAAAGCATGCGGGTAATTCTCTTTGAGGAATGCGATCATCTTCTCGCGCACAATGCAGCGGAGGTCAAAACATTCTGAAGAGCTGGCCGCACTCACAAGGCATCGCAGCTCCATCGCACGATCCGTGAGGTTGGTTACCTGCAACCCGCAGACTCGCCTGTCCCACAAAGGCGTCTGCTGCACAACGCGCAACAATTCAGCACGTAATGGTTCCACCGGCACAGCGTAATCCACATACAAAAAGGCTGTCCCGAGCAGGTCTCCACGGCGCCGTGTCCAATTCTCGAACGGCTCCTCAATGAAATAGCTGAGCGGCACAACCAGCCTCCGCTCGTCCCATATCTTCACAATTACATACGTGCTGGTGATCTCTTCGATCCGTCCCCACGCTCCCTTGATTACCACCACATCGTCAATGCGGATGGGATCAGTAAAAGCAATCTGCATGCCTGCAATCAGGTTGGAGGCCGTCGACTTTCCCGCCGCCGCAATCACCAGCGAGGCCAGCCCTGCGGAGGCAAGCAAACCTGTACCATACTTCCACAATCCAGGTTCATGAAGGCTCCACAAGAAAGCGCCCGCATCGAGAAGCACAACAAAAGCAATAAGTAGTCTGCGAAAGAACATCATCTGCGTGTGGATACGTCGCGCACGCAGGTTATCGGCAATGTTGGTATTAAAGCGGCTCAGCGTGATCGTCTGAAAGACGTAAACGCCACCAATCGCAAGCCAGCCTATCAACAGGACGAGCAGTGATTCAACAAACTGCTCAATCACAGCACGGGCTTGCGCGGGCATTTTTGGAATATAAGGCAGAATGATGAGTAAGCCAATAGCAAGAAGAACCCCACGCGCCGGCCAAGCGAGATAGTGCCGAATGCCCTGCCCACGTTGCGGCGTTCGCTTCTGCTGCTTACGCAACAATCGAAAGACAACGTAATGAATTGCATTTCCGAAAACCACAACGCCAGATAAGAGAAATATTCCTAATATCCAATCCTTATGAGTTAGCACAAATGCTCCCATCATGCCTCCACTGAGTTAGCCCACATCAGCGATACCAGCTTTTATACGTTCGCCTTGCCGCGCAAAGCAGGCACTCATACGTGCCATTGAACAAGAAATGGCCCCCGAGTTATACGGGGGCCAGGTTGTGTTGAGTTTCAACTGCTACTCGACAAGCGGATTGGCGACTAATGATTCGTTAGCAGCGGTCCGGCGTTGCCAGGGTAGAGTTCTCAGAACGGATTTAGGGCCGTTCCGTACCTGTCGATGAAGCTGCGCCTGCTAGAGGAGCTGCGCTTCCCTGGGCCGCCAAGCTGTTCTCCATCAACCGAATGTGAACGCTGCTCGTACGAACTGGTTTGGGGTGAGCTGGCTTGTCTTGAATCGGATTTTCACTGGCAACAGTCGGACTCGGTGCGTTACCCAGTGCGACCATATGCAAGCGATAGACAGGAATTTCATGTTGAACGACAAGATAGCGTTCGACTGCATCAGCCAGCTTTTTGGAATTCTGAATTCCAACGCTGCCCGCACCGGGTGCGTGCGCTTCCAACTCGATAATGTAGCCCGGCTGGCCGTTCAATTTAGTCGCCAGATCATCCAGTTGGCTGCGTGCATCTTTCGACAAGATTGGCTGTCCACCTCTGAAGTCCAGAACAACTTCTGCCTTCTGGTCATAAACATCCAGACTGTTCACGGTGCTGTTCAACGAGTCAACATGGTTGTTTGCATTCGTCGCTGTAGAGTTGGCCTGCTGAGCCTTTGTGCCGGCGATCGTAGCCGTCTGGTTGGCCGCGTCAGCGGTGCCCTGCGCACGGCGAATGCCAGCCTGCGCGCGACTATCTACGTCGCGAATGTCCCTGGCGTTCTTGCTATTCACTTCATCCAGCTCGCCGAGACGGTCGTTCAATGGGTCAATCTGCTTTTTCACCCACTTCTTGCGCGCAAAAGGATTCATATGACCCCAGAATCCTTCTTTGCCGGGTTGTACTGCCGGATTGGATGATGGCGTTGATGGCCGTTCTGAAGTTGCCACGGGGGCGGTTTGATCATTTTGTGTTGACTGCGCCTGCTGGGCGTGCGCAGAGATTCCGAGTGCGGATGCCAATAGAATAATTGCAATCTGGCGACCGATCATCTTGTCTGCGATGGGAGTTGTGTTCTGCATTTGAATCTCCTTTAGATAGCTTTCTCCGCATAATGGCGGAATGAGCTGTACGCCCATTGCTGATAGTTATTGCAAGGCGCGTGCCAGAACAGCGGCCCGGCAATCATATTCGATTATTCGTTTGGATTCTTGGAGTTAGAGTTGATAAGCCAGAAAATTGAATCTAAATTACGTGCACTCAACCACAGCAAGCTATGTAACTCCTGCAAAGACGAGTATTTTCTACCTTGTCATTTTTAGTAGATTTAACCCGATTCAGTAATTCAACTCGCTGAGGAGCAGCTTGGCCTTGGCGGCCAGTGTCTGCGCCCCATCGACATCGCCGGAGTTGAGCGCGACTTTGGCCTCTTTCAAGAACTCACGGATCTGAGCAGTAGTCTTTTGCTCCGGGTCGCTCAACTTTCGATCGATACTGTTGAGTTTCTTCTCTATCTCCGCGATCTCGTCGACTGTCTGCTTGCGCAAATCAGGATTTTCACCTGATGAAAGCGGGCCAACAACGATGGCAGCGGGACTTTGATTCGAGGCTTGCAGCGTGCTGGCCGTCGATGGCGCATTATTGCTGGCAGATTGCACATTGTTATTCGCCGTTGGTTGAGTGTGCTTCGAGGGCGACGGCTTGGGCTTTGGCGTCACTTTTGGCGCCACTGGAGCAACGGCCGGTGCAGGTGCAGGTGTGACGGTCGGAGTTGTTTCGGGCGGCTTCGCAGGAGGCTGTTCGACAGTCGTAGTATCAACCTTGGGAGTCACTTCAATGGGAGGAGGTGGTGGTGGTTGCACCTGCTTCTTATGGCCAAAGTGAATGCATGCCGTCAATGTGAACGGCAGCAGCCACACAACGCTTCTGGCTCGCAACCTCATCCTCTGATTCTCCTTGCTCAAATGCTTGCCGCCTTTGTTTGCCGGCGTGAAAAATCGCTGTTCGCAAGCGGAATACGCAACACAAACTCCGCGCCACTCCCTACCTTAGATTCTACTTGCACGCTTCCATGATGCAATTGAAGTATTCGGTAAGTCATTGCCAATCCAATGCCGCTGCCTCCACTCTTAGTGGTGAAATACAGGTCAAAGATCTTCTCTCGCATCTCATCAGGAATGCCGGGCCCCTGATCAGCTATTCGCAACACGGCGAACCTTGCGGCGTGAGAAGAATTAGCCGAATGCGAACCATGCCTAACCGACTCATCTCTGCTGACTCCGTTCCTCGTTTCTTCTTCCAGAACCACTTCGAGTCTGCCGCCTTCCGGCATCGCTTGCGTGCCGTTTTGAATCACGTTCAGCACAGCTTGTTTGAGGAGATCGCCATCAACATTCGCTAACAGTGGCTTTGTTGGCATCTGGCTAACGAGAGTCACGTTGTGCATTACGAGCTCGGCCGAACTCAACGTAAGCACGTCACCAACGATCGAACTCAGATCCTGTTCTCGAAGCTGCAATTCGACCGGGCGCGAGAAATCAACCAGCATCTGCACCACGCGATCCAGGCGATGGATCTCTGCCTCAATTACTTCCAGGTGAGGCGTGGCGCGAGTGTTGTCGTCGCTCAATTTATTCTTAAGCAGTTCAAGATGAAGCACGATTGCATTGATCGGGTTTTTGACTTCATGCCCGACGCCTGACGTCAAACGGCCGATCGCTGCCATACGGCGCGAAAGTTCAAGTTCTGATTCAATCTTTTCAGCCGTCTCCAAATCGTGAAGCGTGACCAGCGCGCCAAGTTTGTCACGAGCCGCGCCGTCGTGAATAAAGTCCAGCGACGCCTGAATCCGCTTCCCTGCTTCAGTCACAATCTCCTGATTATGCATTGGAAGATGAGCATCGAAGGCCTCGCGTAAACTTTTCCCCAGCACAGTCGAGCGAATAAATATCTCACCCACATCTTTTCCAAGTAGGTTCTCTTTTTCAACCGCAAGAAACCGCCGCGCAGCTTCAGAAACCAGCACAGATCTTCCGTCAGCAGTGAAGAGCAAAATTCCATCCTGCAGATTGCCGAGAATCCTGTCCAGATTCTCCTTCAACGCAGAGTAGACCTCCTCGACATTGCGCGTTCTCTGGCCGAATCGCTCGATTTTTTGCGATAGACGTGCAGCCATATCCTCTCCACGTGTCTCTTCCTTCCGGCTCGCCGTCTGTCCACCTCCATCCGCGTGACCGGTCCAGTAGTCGAGTTGCCGACTGATCTGTTCGAGCGGCCGCAGAGCAAGATTACTGAGCAGGAACGCTGCAACCAGTGCGGTTGCAAGCGCAAAACCCATGAAGGTAAGTGCGGTCTTCAACCATGGCGCGTAAACTGCACGCAGAAATGTTGTACGCACCCCAACATGCACGGTTACAAATGTCTTGCCTCTGCTCTCCAGGGGAACCACAACATCAAAAACTTTAGGCGGACCGAAGACCGCCTTCATCAAGTGAATGGGATTGGCGTCGAGAAGTTCTTTCAATTCAGGACGAATGGGAAGAGGATTGTCTTCGTTATCTGGATTCGTGCTCAACAATGTGAAGGATTTATTGTCGCCGATGTTGATGTCATAGACCGTGAGCGAGTAACGGTTCACCGAATCAATGACAGCCTGCAACGCGTCATTATTCCGCACCGCTTCAGCCTCAAGATTGCGCAATTGCGCCGCGTTATTTGGATCAACCGTGCGATCCTTGAGTCCGCTCTCCAGCGCGCTCTGCAGCGAAAAGCGTATCTGCTCCGCCACCACTCGGTTCATTTCATAGGATTGCTGCACAGCAGAGCGAAGCAGTTGACTCACGTATACCACGGAGAGAATTCCGCTGAGCACGAAGACCATTGTCGTGATTGCGAGTACGAGTTTGGTTTTCAGGCGCATGGTGCGACTTTCTCAGGCCTGGCCTTTTTGAATATTGGCAGCGTGCTTGTAAACCTTGAGCTTGTTGTGAAGAGTCTTGAGGCTCAATCCGAGAATTTCTGCGGCGCGCGTCTTGTTTTGCCCTGCTGCCTCAAGTGTTCTCTCAATCAACATCCGTTCGACCACATCCACCGTTGTTCCGACTTGAACAGGAACCACGCCTGCATCGTAAGTTTGCTCAGCCGTGGCTTGTGTTCTGCCGAAGCCCGGCGGCAAATGGCTCACATCGAGTGGAGCGCCATCAGGGCATAGTATAACCGCCCGCTCGATCACATTACGCAGTTCACGGGCGTTTCCCGGCCAGTCATAGATCCGCATGCGCTCCAGCATCGAAGACGCCACTCCTGAAACTTTTCTTCCATGCTTTATGTTCATCTCGTTGAGCATCGCATCTGCGAGTGCAGGCAAATCCTCAAGATGTTCTCTCAGTGGCGGCATCGCAATGTTGAAGACGCTGAGCCGGTAGAAGAGATCTGCACGCAACTGCCCATTTGCAATTGCGTCATCGGGATCGCGATTGGTCGCCGCCAGCACGCGCACATCTACATCCTGTTCGCCACGCGCACCCAGGCGGCGAATTTTGCGCTCCTCAAGGAC
>DAHXOQ010000043.1:13294-13537 GCA_027364815.1 Acidobacteriaceae bacterium
CAAGTTCAAAGCAGCCAGCCCGCCGTTCCACCGCACCTGTGAATGCGCCTTTTTCGTGACCAAAAATCTCGCTCTCAATAAGCGTTTCCGGAATAGCCGCGCAGTTAATCGCGACAAACGGATTCGACTTGCGCGGGCTCAACTCGTGCAGCGTACGTGCCACAAGCTCCTTGCCGGTACCGCTCTCGCCTGTAATCAGTACTGAGACATTCGACGGCGCCACCTGCTCAATCAATCCGAAGA
>DAHXOQ010000044.1 GCA_027364815.1 Acidobacteriaceae bacterium
ATATGCCTTAGAAACTTCAGCAGCGGGAATGTCGAGAACCAGTTCGCGCGTGCACTCGGGATTCAGGACCGGGCCGTGGTGATGATGGGCTTCATCTGCATGGCTGTGGCCTTCATGTGAATGGTCATGACCCTCGTGCGAGTGGTCGTGATCGTGTTCCAGGGCGGTATCGCCAGATTGCTCCGAATTATCCAATACTTCTGCTGTGCTCAACTTATTTACCTTCCAATCAGAAAACCCCTTGAAAAAGTGACAAAGGCTGAAAACGCCTCATGCAGAAAAAGCGCACCAGTGCGCGACTCCGCCGATGGGGGGTACATCTCTCTATGGTAAGAGTCTTTGGGGGCAGGGTCAAACCAATGGAGCTGTGAATAAGGGTACCGGGAACTAATTGGGCACGTTACTGTTCGGTGTCCTGGGGCAGGCGGACGTACTGTATGAAGCGGGGATGGGCGGCGCCACAGCGTCGATAGTGCTCCCGGGCATCGCTGAGACTCAGGTCGCCATTGACGGTCAGACGGACCTCAGAGGCATCACCATCCTCCTGGCCATCATCCTCCCACCAACAGACCGGGCAGAGGTCCATGGAGGCAGGAGCGGTCAATGTGCGCGCACCGCAGCAGGGGCAGCGGTAACGAGCAGGGATTTGACGGTGACTGAGGATAGCCTCACCCATGGTTTCTCCTAGCCAATTTGACGCCAGATTGAAGTGGCGAGTTGACATCACAGTGCGAATTTTTACCAGCCAGGCGAAATTACCAATGGAGGAACTCATATTGAATCCCCTTTTGTCTCTCTCAAGATTCTTTTCGGGCGTCAGCACGAAAAATTGAGTAATGAATGTTCAATTATGCTGTTCAAAACAAATCAGTTCCAGAGAGCGTGCCATGTGCAAATTCCGGGTTACGCTTGCCGGTTGCCTTAAAATCCACACATGCCCTCTCGCATTGTGAACAGAAGTGCGGAATTCAAGACTCTTAAGCAACTCAACGCAGCGATCACCGAGTGCGAGCGTTGCCCACGGCTGCGCGGTTACTGCGCCGAGATCGCCCGTGTGCGTCGTAGGGCTCATGCAGAGTTTGAATACTGGGCAAAGCCGGTGCCTTCATTCGGTGACCCCAACGCGAGGGTCTGGGTTCTTGGGCTTGCTCCAGCGGCGCATGGTTCAAACCGGACGGGAAGGCCTTTTACCGGAGATGGACCAAGAAGTGTCCTGTATCCGACTTTGTTCAAAACAGGTTTTGCTTCGCAGCCTGAGTCCATCGATCGTACGGATGGAATGAAGCTGACTGATCTTTGGGTCAGCGCGGTGGGCCGTTGCGCGCCACCGCAAAACAAACCGACGACTGAGGAGTTGCGCAACTGCGCTCCGTGGCTGGATGCTGAATTGCGGTTGCTTTCAAATTGCCGCGTCGTTGTGGTTCTGGGCAAGATTGCCTTTGATGCCTTTCTTTCTGCGGCGCTGCGCGCGGAGATTATTCCTACCAAACGCGGTTTCAATTTTGCCCACGCGGCTGAGTACAATTTGCCGAATGGACAATATTTGCTAGCTTCGTACCATCCTTCACTTCAAAACACGAATACCGGCAGATTGACCCGGCCGATGTTTGAAAATATTTTCAAACGGGCGAGAGATCTGGCCGGTCAGGAACTAAGGGACATAGGGACCAAGGGACCAAGGGACTGAGTCGCAACAGTGGAGAATCAAAAAAGTATGGGCACACATGAAACAAATGACGCGCAAGTTGAGGTGAAGACTGATTTATGGATGCGAGGCGAACTGCTTGCCATCGCCGAGGAACTGAGGTCACGCGCTCAGGCTGAGGGCGGCGCGGCCAGCCAACGACTGGCTGAGTTTCCGCGCCACTACACCGAACTCGCATACAGATGCGCGAGCGGCACCGGTGAATTACATGCCCATTATGCTGATACATTTCTCATACTTGCGGGCACGGCCACGCTGATTACCGGCGGCAAGCTGATTGAGCCGCAAAAAGTCGGTACGGGTGAAGCGCGAGGCACGGCCATCAGTGGTGAATCCAGTCAGAGTTTGAGTGCCGGTATGGTGGTTCACATTCCCGCCGGACTAACACACCAGATGATTTTGAAAGCAGACGAAACGATCACCTACTTCGTCCTGAAGATTCAGGAGTCGGAAGTGAGTGAGGGTTGATTGAGTTGAGCGGGTGAAATAACGAGCAGGTGTCTGATCAGAAAAAGCTGGAGCGGGTGAGAAAAAACTGGAGCGGGAGACCGGGATCGAACCGGCGACATTCAGCTTGGGAAGCTGACGTTCTGCCACTGAACTACTCCCGCCCATCAATTCATGCATGATTATAAACCTGGCTGCATAATTAACTGCAATGGGCACTCAACTTTGAATCAGGCCGTTAGCGGCGCAGTTCGCGCAGTGGCCGCGCAGTGGTTGATGTCAGCTTCTGTTCAATCTCGGCCAAGGTGGAGAGCGCGATGGCTGCCGATTCAGAGCCGCCGAGATCAAGGCCCATTGGCGAGTGAATTTCAGCGACCCAGCCTTCAATCAACTTCTCGTTGGGTTCACGCGCGAGAAGTTTGGCAGCTTCTGCAAGCAACTCGCGTGTGCGTTGACGCGGGCCCAAGACGCCGAGGTAGGCGATCATTTTGTGGTTGTCGTTTTTGAGCATCGCGGCGAGAAAGTGCGCATCCTGCTCGAAGCTGTGGGAGAGAATTGCAACGGCATCGGTGGGGCGCAGCTCGAAATTCAGCGAACTTAATTCGGAAATCTTCGGCACAAGAACCAACTCTGCTTCAGGGAAGCGCTCTGCTGTAGCCAGATGCGCGCGGCCATCAACGACCGCGACAAACCATCCCAACTGCCGCGCCATTCTCACGAGCGGTTGCGCGTCGTTGCCTGCGCCCATCACCCACAAGCCGGTGCGCGCTGGGCAATGCTCGATGCAGATTTTTTCCTTTTGAAGCACCGTGGCGACTGCGGCAATCTCACTGCCAATCACGCGCTCGCCGATTCGCTCCCCCTCAATGACGGTCGCAATCGTCAGCGGAAGCCGCGATTGATAAGCCGTGGCCAGGGCTTGCATCAGTGATCGCGCGGAACTCGCGCGCTCGAGCAGAATTCTCACTGTGCCGCCGCAGCCAGAACCAAAGGGGCGCTCGCCATCATCCTCGCGGGTTGAGTACTCCTCAACCACTGCGCCCTCGCGCGTATTCCAGAAGGCCTTGCGCGCGACCTCTTCTTCGAGGCAGCCGCCGCTGACCGTGCCTGCGCGACGACCATCGGCAGAGATCAACATTCGCGCGCCGGGCTTGCGATAGCTGGGGCCATCGACTGCGACAATGGTGGCCAGCACAGCGTCTACCCCGGCGGCTTCAAGGTCATTCCACAGCGCAATAATCGGTCCAAGATCATTCATATTAGCTTTCTACTCTGGCATCGTATCCAACAAAGATGATTATCCATTCACCGTTTTCATAGCGTGCTCGTTGTAGCGGTCGCCCGCCGCAGCGTTGGGCGGGAAGATGTTGTTCAACTCGGCAAGCGTCCCGGGGCTTAAATTAATTTCAACTGCGCGGAGATTTTCTTCCAAATATTTGCGGCGTTTGGTGCCGGGGATGGGAACAATGTCGTTGCCCTGCGCGAGAACCCAGGCAAGCGCCAACTGCGATGGAGTGGCGCCGTGATCGGCGGCAAGGGCTTCGATTTTTTTTACCAGTTCCAGATTGCGCACAAAATTCTCACCCTGAAAGCGCGGATCATTGCGGCGATAATCACCCTCAGGGAAATCAGCCTCGGAGTTGTAAACTCCGGTTAAAAATCCGCGGCCCAATGGACTGTAAGAGACAAAGCCAATTCCCAACTTGCGCACCGTGGGCAAAATTTCCGGCTCGGGATCGCGCGCCCAGAGCGAGTACTCGGTTTGCAGCGCGGTGATCGGATGGACCTTGTGCGCGCGCTCGATTGTGGCGACTGAAGCCTCAGAGAGACCGAGGAAACGCACCTTGCCCTCTTCAACCAGCCGCGACATGGCGCCGATGGTCTCTTCAATCGGAGTCTTGGGGTCAACACGGTGCTGGTAGTAAAGATCAATCGTTTCTACGCCGAGACGCTGCAAGCTGCCTTCAACGGATGTGCGCACGTACTCGGGACGCCCATTGAGGCCGCGCAGGAGAGGATTCGCCGGGTCGCGCAGGATGCCGAATTTTGTTGCCAGAAAGACTTGTTGCCGGCGGCCTTTCAGCGCACGGCCGAGAAGCTCCTCATTCGTGTGCGGGCCGTATATATCCGAGGTATCCAGGAATGTCACACCCAGTTCGAGCGCACGGTCGATTGTCGCCAGCGATTCGGCATCATCACGGCCGGCGTAAAAATCGCTCATCCCCATGCAGCCGAGTCCCAGCGCTGAAACCACGGGGCCATTTGCTCCCAAAATACGAGTCCTCATTGTTTTGCTCCTGTTTACGGCAAAGCTATCAACTAACATTCTAAGCGTTGTCGATGGATTGTATTCCTCAGTGCACAACTGCTCTGTATTAGCCTGCACATCTGGCGTATCATCTTGAATGACCCTACTGAGTGCGAGGACTCCGCCGCGTGACCGATACCCAGCAAGCTACAGCAGAAGAATTAGTGCTTTTCAACAAGATGCTCGCCGTTGCCCTTCAAGAGGCGCGCTATGGGCTCACCGAGGGCGGCATTCCCGTAGGCTCGGCAATGTTTACGCGCGAAGGCAAGTTCATCAGCCGCGGACACAATCGCCGCGTGCAACAGAATGACCCCAGCATTCACGGTGAAACGGACGCCTTCCGGGCGGCAGGACGCCAGAAGAACTATCGCGAACTGGTTATGGTGACGACCCTTGCTCCCTGCTGGTATTGCAGCGGGTTGGTGCGACAATTTGGATTTGGCACGTTGATCGTCGGCGAGAGCCGCAATTTTCAGGGAGGCATGGATTGGTTGCGCGAGAACGGCATTCGCGTGATCGACCTCGATAACGAGGAGTGCCGGGTACTGCTTGCGGAGTACATTGCTGCCAATCCGGAGACATGGAACGAAGATATTGGGAAAGATTGAAAAAGAGGGACCAGGGATTTAAGCATTATTGATTGAGAAAATGAGACGGCCCTCGAGATAAAAATCGAGGGCCGTTTCATTATTGCGAGTTGGGAATTTTTAGAAATCCATCTTGAGTGACATTTGAATCTGCCTTGGCGCTCCGATGGTGTGTGTGACAATGCCGAGCCCGGCAGGGGACTGATAGAACGAGTTTGAGCTTCCTGGCAGTGCGGGTTGTCCGACATATGGGAAGGCGTTGTAGTAGAAGTTTTGCGAAACTTCATTTCCGGGAATGTCGAAGCTGGTGGTGTTGGTCAGGTTGTAGACGTCAAATGTGTACCTGAAATTGTACCTATCACGGAATTTCATCGTCTTAATGAGGGACATGTCAGCGCGCTTCTGATAGGACTGGCGGAAGATGTTGCGCTGTCCGGTTGTGAAGCCTGTCTCCCAGTTATCCGTGTTCGGGATTGCGCCGCCGAGACCGCCGGCGGGCAGGAGTGGAACCGTGAAGCAGGAGGCTTTGAGAGCTGGCTGACCACCGGAGATGGTCCATGCACCGCTTGCGCCGGTCAAAGCTGTTTTTGGAGTGCAGCCCTGGGCCAGAGGGACA
This sequence comes from Acidobacteriaceae bacterium, assembly GCA_027364815.1. GTDB lineage: Bacteria > Acidobacteriota > Terriglobia > Terriglobales > Acidobacteriaceae > CAIMNN01. The sequence continues at coordinate 5,664 of DAHXOQ010000044.1, forward strand.
ATGGGGTTGGTGATGCCGTCAGCCGTGGAGTAATAGACACTGCCGACGGCGCCTGAGAAGTCGATGATCGAGTAGGGCTGCCCGCTTTGCAGAACAGTAATGCCGACGATCGACCAGTTGTTCTCAATTTTGCCAAGCAGCGAGTGCTCATTGCCGATTTTGGGCATGGTAAAGACGTAGTTGAAGTTGAATACATGGGTGCGGTCAAAGTCGGCGGAGCCGTAGCTCTCGCGGAGGTTGAGCGGATTGTTGCCGTTGTAGAAGAGGCCCAGACCGCTTTGCTCGTCGAGTGCGTGGGAGTAAGTGTAAGAGAAGCCGACCATGAAGTTGTGGCTCATTCTTTTATCGATGTGCGCCTGCAGGGCGTTGTAGCTGTCAACACCGGCAGCCTTGTAGCTGATGGATTCCGCGGCATACCCGATGTAAGGCACGCGGAGGTCGACGTTTCCGCCCTCGTAGTTGTAGAGGTAAGGAGTGTTGTCAGGCAGGTTGATGGCAGGTCCATACTGGTATGCGTCAACCGTGTAGCCGTAGGTGTAATTCTGCTGGAAGCTTCCACCAGCGAGTGCTGGATTAGTAGTAGAAGCGATGTTGGGCTGGTTGAAGGGAACCGGGATCACCTGATGACGGCCGAGGTTGCCGACGTAACCAACTTCAATGGCGAGGTCGTTGCGTGGCTGCCATTGGAAATCCAGTGTGTAGTTCATGGTATAGGGCAGCTTGTTGGCGCGATCGTAGACGCCGAGCGAGATGGGCTGTCCAAATTGATTCACAATGGCATTGGCGTTGGGCAGGTACTTGCTCAGATCGCTTGCCTTGGGGTTGGATGGAGCGATAGCGGGATTCGGTCCCCATGGGTTGGCCAGACCACCGCCGGTTGCGGCATCGCATTGCGGCAGGTAGCCCAGGTAGAGGGCATTTGGGTCGGGTGTGCAGACCGTGGTGTTGACGAAGGGCAACTGTTGGTTGACGCCGAATGGGCCGCCGGTGACAGTGCCGATGGCGTAACCGGGAGAGAAGTAGCTGAAGAGCTCGCCACGGTCATAGTAGAAGCCGCCGCCAGCGCGCACCACCAGCTTATTGTGCATAAAGCCGGGCTGCCAGGCAGCGCCGACGCGTGGCGCAATGCCCCACTGACGGCCAGTGAGCGTGGTGTTGCTGACTCCCTTGGTACCGTTTGCGTTATTGCCCGCAATGATGAGGCCTGGGTTCACAATCGTGTCTGTGCCGATGTCGTATTGGTAGGATTTGGGATCAAAGTTGAAAAGACGACCGTACTTCTCCGTCAAGCCGCCATCCCAGTCGTAACGCACGCCGGCTGTCAGGCTGAGTGTCGGTGTGATCTGGAATTTATCTTGCACATATGTGCCGAGTTGATTGGAGCGGTAGTAGCGGTTGGCATTGCCTTGCAGAAAACTGCTCACATAAAAGCTCGTTGAAGAGCTGCCAGGCGTAACGTAACCCTGCATCATCTCGCTCAAGTCGTCGGTTGCGATTGTGCCCGTGCCGGTGCGCTTATCGATTGTATTGAGCTGGGTGTAGGTGTAAGCGGCGCCAAATGCAATCTGGTGCTTGCCCAGTACCCAGATGGCGTTGCCGGAGGGCGCAAGGCGATTTTGGAAGACGCCGGTATTCGGCGCCTGGCCTTCAGCATTCGGCCCAATGTTGAGAATGCTCTGCGTCGGAAGATTGCTTTGATAATTGCCGAGAACATTCACGACGGACACACCCGGGAAGTATGTTGACCCGAAAGTATTGATGGAACCTGTACCGAAGCTGCCACCTGGAATTGATTGCGGCGTAAAGGGCTGTGAGTTGGTGCCGTAGTTCTTCTCGCGGATCACGCCCAGCGTCTCTGTTGTGCTGAGGTTTGATTTGATCGTGTAGCTGTTGATGATGGAGAAGACCTGTGCACCGGAATCCAGATGCTCAGTGAAGCCGGGAATACTGGAGTACGAGTACGGCGAAAAGGTTGGATCATGCTGATAGTAGTATTTGAGAGCAACCGTATCCTTGGCGCTTGCGTTCCAGTCTAGATCGGCAACAGCCTGGTCCGCGTAGAAGAGGCCTGTGCCGGGCAAAATAGCATTGAAACTGTGTGCGGGAGAGATTGTTTGAGAAGGTAGTGCGTTCGGAATAAGCCACTTGCCCGGTTCGCCGGGGAGGGATGGCGAGTTGAAGAGGATCAACGCCAATGGAGAGATTTGACCGGCAGTGAAGTTTCCGCTACCGCAAGAACTAGAGAAGGAGCAGTTGAGCACGCTGGCCAAGCCACCTGCAGAGCGATCATCGCTGAGACCCCATGGCACCTGAAGGAAATCATCACCGACCTCCTGATCCGATGCATGCACATGCTGGTAAGAAATGTAACCGAAGAGCTTGTCCTTGATGAGAGCGCCACCGGCGGTGAAGCCTGCCTCGTAACGATGCAACTGCGGAACCTTGCTCACGTTGCTGGGCATATCGGCAATCTGATTGAAAAAGAATGGAGCTGAATTGAGCCAGTCCGTGCCGCGACGGAAACTTGCAGAGGAGTGCAACACGTTGGTGCCCGATTTCGTGCTCAGGTCAATATGCGCGCCTGAAGTTGATCCCTGTGTCGCGTCATACATTGATGCATTCACGCGAACTTCTTCAATCGTGTCCGGCGTAGGTGTCGGAATCGCATTGCCGATGGAGAGATAGATAGAGGCCGCTGAGGGAATCACTCCGCCTGCTCCGGCCGAACTGGATACGCCCGTGCTGTTGATGACGCGCGCCGAAGGAACCTGGCTGGTGCTTTTGCCGTTGAACAAGTTGCTCGCGTCCACGCCATTGAGGCTGAAGCTGTTTGATGTGTCGCGCTGGCCATTGGCCCAGATGGGTGCGTTGCCCAATCCGCTGTTCGATCCGGTGCCGCCGGAGAGCTCGGCATTGACGCCCGGGGAGAGAATTGCCAGGCCCGTGAAGCTGCCCGTCGAGAGCGGAACCTCTTCAATCTGCGCTTTGTCGAGAACGTAGCCCACGGTCGTATCCACTGTGTTCATCAGCGGCGAGGCTTCAACAAGAATCGTCTCCGTCTTCAGGCCCACCTTCAATTGCGCATTCACCGAGGCGGTTCTATCTGCCTGCACTGTGATGTGCTCCGTCTTCTGCACTTCGTATCCATCAGCCGTATAAGTCAGCGTATAAAGCCCAATCGGCAAGTTGACGAAGAGATAGATGCCCGACGTATTCGTCTTTGCAGTGCGGGTCATCGCTGTTTGCTCGGCAGTGATGGTCACCACTGCGTTGGGAATTACGCCGCCGGATGCGTCAGAGACTTCGCCGGTGATGCCGCCAAGTGTCTGCTGCGCATGAATCGTTGAGCTCGTCAGCGTGATCAGAATGAAAATCGCTGCGAGAGTTGCAACACGAAGTGAAGAAGAGAAATGATTCAGGATGGACATATGCTCGAAGGCCTCCGGATGGTGCTTTCCCGTTTGGATTTGGTTGCTGCCCAAAACCATTTTGTTGAATGAATGACTGGCTTTTGTAGTTGACCCAATTGAATTGAAAAGACGCGGCTTGAGGTTGATGCGAGCACAGTTGTTCGAGTCTTATGTGCTTTGTGTGGAGAGGTCCTGACGGACCATGAATTATCTATAGATTAATTGTGAGTTCATAAAAAATTTATGAGGATTTAGTGTGACTGCCGCGTTTGCTGTGCAAAAGAAGGTTGAAATTTTTCGTGCGGAAATTACGCTGCTGCGCAAGAGTACCAATTTCTGCTAGCGTGTACCCACGGAGTTCGTTCAATGGTTACTCGTACAGCAAAAATCATGTTACTGGCGGCTATCGCCTTCTATTACACTCTCGTTGTCTTTAATAATCTGACTGATTTTGATTCGAATTATCAATTCGTCCGGCATGTTTTAAGTATGGACTCAACTTTTCCGAATAACCAAGGCATGTGGCGTGCTTTGCCGCAACCAGCACTGCACTTGGTTTTCTATCTCGGCATCATCGCCTGGGAGTGCCTCACCTGCGTGCTTCTCTGGTGGGGAGTCTGGTCACTGGCGCGTGTGATCAAGCAACCCGCGCATCTCTTTAACGCGGCCAAGCGCATTTCCATCATGGCTCTGACTCTTGGCTTGTTGAGGTGGCTCGTCGCATTTCTCTACATTGGCGCAGAGTGGTTTCTCATGTGGCAATAGCACGCATGGAATGGTCAGGAAGCGGCCTTCCGAATCTTCACGATTATCGGCATCATCCTGCTCATCCTGCTGCAACCTGAGACTGAGCAACAGCCGTAATTTTTACGCGGGAGTTTTCCAGAGCATGCGTGCGGCAAGCGCCCACAACAATCCTGCGCCCAGGTAGCCGAGGTAGATCCATGGAATCAATGCGTGCGTCGCATCGCTTGCCGAACGCAGATCGTAGACCACAATCAATCCCATGACCAAGACAGTCAAAATGCTCACTACCACCACCAATGTAGAGTGCTGCCCCAGCGCTCGACGCGCGAATGGCAGCGCTACTGCAACCAGCGCATAGGCTGTCAAAAATCCAAAGACAGCAAGAGAGCCGAGCAGGTCATACATTTCTTCACCCTTGAATCCGCGCAATCCAAGTCCCAGCGTGCCTGCAAACATGAGCGCCGCAGAGAGCGCCACTGATGCAACCGGCGTGCCATGTTTTTTGCTTGTGCTTTCAAATATGCTCGGCAATAACCCTCCATGGGCCATGCGCATTAATACGCGCGCTGCCGCCGTTGTGCATGCCAGCACGCAGGCAAACATACTTACCGCCGCGCCAAAATCAATTGCAATTCCCAGCCACGAAACTCCAGCTCGTCCGGCCAGCAAATGCAGCGGGCTTGTTGAATCGCTCAGGCTTGCAGATTGTCCACGAAATCCCAGCACCTCGGAGTATGCGCAGAGAATAAAGAAGACGCCGGCGAGAATCGCGCATTGCAACACCGCGCGCGGAATCGTCTTCAGTGGGTTGCGCGCCTCGCCACCCAGCGTAGTAGCGCTCTCAAATCCCACGAAGCTGAACATCGCCAGCACCAGCGCCGGACCCAGCGCCGAGAGAGATGCGCCCTTCAAACTCATCTGGTCCAAATCGACATGGAACCCGAAGTGGGTCAGCATCAGAACCAGCACGATCACAACAAGGCTCACTGAAATGATTTCGATCCACAACATCATTTCGGCCGATAGCTTGATATCGCGATAGGCAATGAACCCTGCAATCACGCAAACAATTGCCAGCGTCGGAATTGCCGGTGGCGCCCAATGCAAAAACTGTTGCGAGAGCACGACTGCGTAATAAAGCGCTCCACCTGCTACTGAAGCGCCCGTTGCCAGATATGCCATCAGTAATCCCCATGCCGCAACCACGCCGAAAAAAGGCGGCAACGTATCAGCTGTGTACGAGTAGAGTGAACCGGGCGAAGCCGAGAGCTTTGCAAACCGGCTGATGCAGAAGCCAACCAGCAGTGTTGCACCCAAAGCCAGCAGATAAACGAACCACGTAGCATTTCCCGCTAGCGCAAAGACCAGCGGAATTGTGAGCGATGAAGAAGTCGAAGGGGCCATGGCCGAAACTGATTGCGCCAGCGTCTCCATCGGGCTCAATACGCCCGCATGAAGTCCATACTTCTCCTGATTAGCCGGGGGATTTGTGTACACTTCTCTTGCATCAGTCGTGTGGTTGTTCACAGGCCGTCCTTCATTTTTTTGCTATGGGTTGGTTTCAGTCTTGCGCTCAACTCGCACTTTGGTCAAGCATTCTTTCCGTTCGGAGACGCACTCGTGTCCATCGCCGCTATCATTCTTGCTGCCGGCGCCAGTCGCCGACTTGGCCAACCCAAACAACTCGTTATCCACCACGGGGAAACTCTACTCGCGCGAACCCTGCGCATCACGCAATCTACAATCGGTGGCCCAGTCGTTGTTGTTCTTGGCGCATCCGCCGGCCAAATTCGTTCCGCCATTGATTTCAGTAACGCGCAAATCGTAGACAATCCGCATTGGGAGCAGGGAATTGCATCAAGCATTCAAGCGGGTCTGAACTTCATAGAGGAGAACGAATCTGCCGCCGCGCCCACCGAAGGAGTTCTGATTCTTACCTGCGATCAACCGCATCTGACAGAAGAACATCTCGCCAACCTGCTGAAAGAATTTCTGATGCAATCCGGCCCGCAGCAGGAATCAATCATTGCTGTCTCTGCTTACGCTGGCGTTGTTGGAACCCCCGCAATCTTCCCTCGCAGCCTCTTCGCCAATCTCAACGCGCTCGTTGGCGACGAGGGCGCGCGTTCACTGTTGCGCAATCCAACTTGCCGAATCATTCAGATTGAACTACCGGGTGGTGAATTGGACATTGATTTGCAAGACGATCTTCAGCATCTCGAGTAACCTTACGCGTAGCAAAAAAATCTAACGCTCGATCATCGCCTCAATGTATCCATGCGGCTCATCAGTCGGCACAAAGATGTGATTTGGATTCTCCTGACCAAAAGGTGTGAGATCAACCAGCAGGCAATGCAGATTCGGCATCGTCAACTGAATGTTTGCAATCTCCGGAACCGCATCGAGCACCGCTTTGCCCATATCAAAGATCGTATGCTGAACGCTCATGCTGTCATGCTCGGCAAAGACCCCGAGCAGCGTTTTCAAAATGCGTTCGCGCACCGAAGTGAAATCCACATCACTCATGGCATACTCCCACTTCGCTGTTGCGCGTGTCGCAAAAATGCGATCCGTAGAAGGTTTCAACGTCGTCAACTTGTCTTTGATGTATCCCGTGAAAGCAGACTTGGTTGTCTTTAAAATCACCAGCCCATCGATTCCAGAGATCAGATCCCACTTGCCACCCTGGGCACGCGAGGCATGCACTGTCGCCAACTCTGGCCCGCCGAGTTTATAAGTCGTTGCGTGCGGCGCTCCATCAACGCTCACGCGCTCCCAGGACTTCTCTTCAATCTCAACGCTGGCTTCGGTGACTTGCGCATTGCGCGCCAGCAGATAATCGCCGAGCTCAGTCGCAAACTCCTCTATCGTTGTCGCCTTGGAATCGCGCGCAACGGAGTAAACAGTATTCTTCATCGTGTCAGTCGGCAGGATTTTGCTGTTATCCGCTTCAGTGAAACTGGTCTCGAAATCCCCATGCAACAACACGCGCACACTCCACTCATGCAGAACGTGCCGGTCAGCCAGTCGAGTCACGCGCGTCAAACGCACTCTTGATTTACCGTAGCGATTCTTGCCCAGTTTTGCCATCTGCTAACTCCCCCTGTAGGTGGTGTAACTGTTGTCGCTCAGCAAGAGCGGTAGATGAAAGTGCGCCGCACCATCACAAAGGAAAGTCAGCACAACCTCCGGATATATGCTCGTTCGTCTTTTTTCTTCAAAGTATGTACGGGTTATAAAAGTCAATCTGTAAATTCCTTGTGCCGCATCTTCACTGAGCGACTTCACGCGCCCGTCTGCATCCGTCACTGAAGAAGTGATCGTGTGCCATCCCTCACTTGTTCGCAAATCAAGACGGACCGGAATTCCAACTGCTGGCTTGCCCAGCACCGCATCCAATACGTGTGTTGAAATTTTGCTCATGCACTCAACCACTTTCCCAGACGAATCTGCGTAATCAATCTCTGCTGTTCTGCTGCTTCTTTCAACTCGCTCAAGCGGTCACGAAGGAGGCGTGCCTTTAAAATCTCAAGCATTTCTTCGGCACTTTTTCCTGTCGCGCAAACAACGTACGTGAATCCAAAGCGTTGTTCGTAGAGCGCATTTCCTTCGGCCAGTTGTTGCAGCACATCTGCCGCCGCGCTCTTGGCTCCTTCCTGCTCTTCACCCGACCACCGAATCGACTTTGCGTTTGCTCGCGCAGCCATTCGCCCCCC
>DAHXOQ010000045.1 GCA_027364815.1 Acidobacteriaceae bacterium
CTGGCCGCCGCCGACACCCTGATTGTCCCGATGCAGGCCGAGTACTTCGCCCTGGAGGGAGTCTCTGAGCTGATTTCGACGCTGGAGCGGGTCCGCGCCGCGTACAATCCAGGGCTGACCATCGAGGGTGTGCTGCTGACCATGTACGACGACCGCACCAACCTCGCCCAGCAGGTCACAGACACACTGCGTGAGTACTTCAGGGAGCGCCTCTTCGCAACTGTCATCCCACGCAACGTCCGCCTGGCTGAAGCGCCCAGCCATGGCAAACCTGTTGCGCTCTACGATCCACGCTCCCGTGGCACGGAGGCTTATTTCGACCTCGCAGCAGAGTTTCTCGAGCGAATCCAACTCAAAGCTCCACGCACAACTTCACGCAAGCAGGCTGTGAATCAAGCTGCCGATTCTAAAGAGAAAAAGGAAGCAAAAGTTCGCTTCTGGCCCTACGCTTGAACAGTTAAGCACTTTATTACCAGTTATTTGCGCCTTCATTATCAGAAAATTACCCTCCGGATGCTGAGATTATCCGAGGCAAAAGAATCATTCAGTGAGGATTGCACATGAACGCCGTCATTGACCCTAAACGCCGCGCACTTGGTAAGGGACTCGACTCTCTTCTGCCCCGTGCCGCCTCTGCCGCACCTTCCGTAGACTCAGAAACCGGCAAACCCCGCGAGTTTCCCGTTGGCGAAATCGACCGCAATCCCTTCCAGACCCGCACCAACTTCCCTGACGACAAGCTGGAAGAACTCGCTACCAGCATCAAGGCCAACGGTGTCGTTCAGCCTATACTTGTCCGGCGTCAGGCAAATGGGCGCTTCCAGCTCATTGCCGGCGAACGTCGCTGGCTCGCATCGCAACGTGCTGGAAAGACAACAGTTCCAGCCATTCTTCGTCAGGTTTCCGATGAGCAAGCCATGGAGATCACGATTGTTGAGAATCTCCAGCGCGCCGACCTCAACCCGATGGAGCAGGCCCGCGCTTTTGACCGCCTCTCTCGAGAGTTCCACATGACCCAGGAGCAGATGGCGCAGCGCACTGGCAAAGACCGCGCCACTGTCTCCAATTTTCTACGCCTCCTCAAGCTTCCCTCCGCTGTTCAGAGCCGCGTTGAATCAGGCGTCATCACTTTTGGCCACGCACGCGCCCTCATCGCGTTGTCCAGCGCCGAAGAGATTGAAAAAGCAGCCCAGCGCATCGAGTCACTTTCGCTTTCTGTTCGCCAAACAGAGAGCTACGTTCAGAACCTCATCAACCCTGAAAAAGCCAAAAAGCAACCCAAGCCCGAACCTAAAATCGACCCCAACGTCCGCGAAGCACAGGATCTCCTCCAACGCACTCTCGGTCTCAAGGTTCACATTGAAGACAAAAACGGACGCGGTCGCGTCATCATCGAGTACGCGCGCCTTGAAGATTTCGACACGCTCGTTGAGCGCCTCACTGGAAACTGACACCACTCACTGGAGAGTTATCTGCTACAACCACAAATAATTCTTAACAATATCTGCGGTTGTGACTAACTCTCACAACCGCATCACAATTTATTATTTATTTTGTAAACCAACTTATGAAATTCAAACTCGATGGATTCGAAACAATCAACCAACTCAAATATTGATTAGAAAGCCATCGCGACCACAAAGAGTAATTGCGTTCTTGGCTAATGCGGTCCTCAACATCTAGTGCAAAATCCATGTCCTATCTTCGCGGCTTTTACCCTAAATAATTATTTCTGTAACAAGGCTGTGTGTCGCTGTCTCTTTACAAATGGGACGAATCGATATTTGCAAATTTTTCCTGATCTGCTTTGAATGTAGGTTGAAACTAATTTGGGTTAGAGTTTGCGCATAGCGAACGATCAGAAGTGAAGCAACACGACTCACCATCTGCTCAGGGCCATGCGAATTTGAAGATGAGGTGAGTTTTATGGCCCGTGTTGTTGTTTTGGGTGCCGGCGTAGCGGGGCACACAGCTGCTTCGTTTTTGCGGCAATGGCTTGATAAAAAAAACGAGGTGACGGTCGTCTCACCTCTTCCAACTTACAACTGGATCCCTTCCAACATCTGGGTCGGCCTTGGCCGCATGCGCGAAGATGAGGTGGTCTTTCCGCTTGCCCCGGTCTATAAGCGCGCCGGCATTCATTTTGAACAGGCGCGCGCCGTCGAGCTCCATCCCGAAGGCAACGCCACCGATCCCACTCCGCATGTCGTCATCGAGAAAGGCGCCGGCGATTCGGCTGTGCGCAGCACTGTGCCCTACGACTATCTCATCAATGCCACTGGACCCAGACTCAACTTTGCTGCCACCGAGGGTCTCGGACCTGAAGGTCACACACTATCAGTCTGCACATCGAGCCACGCCGTGGAAACAGCCAAACACTTTCTCGCGCTTGTTGAGCGCATGAAAAAAGGAGAGCACTGCCGCATCGTCGTCGGCACCGGCCACGGCATGTGCACTTGCCAGGGCGCGGCCTTTGAATATGTCGTCAACCTCGAGTTCGAACTGCGCCGTCACGGCGTACGTGACAAGGCTGAGGTCATCTTCCTTACCAATGAATACGAGCTCGGTGATTTCGGCATGGGCGGCGCATTCATCCAACGCAACGGCTACATTACGCCAACCAATATCTTCACCGAGTCCGTGATGGCCGAACGCGGCATCTGGTCAATTCTGCGCGCGCATGTCAAAAAGGTAGAGGCCGGAAAAATTTTCTATGAGAACCTCGATGGCGAAGACCACGAGCTCACCTTCGACTTCGCCATGCTCCTGCCGCCTTTCACCGGCGTCGGTCTCAAGGCCTTTGATCGTGCAGGGGTAGAGATCACCACGCAGCTTTTTGCGCCGAACAACTTTATGAAGGTGGACGGCGACTACACCGCAAAGCCCTACGAAGAGTGGAAAGCCGCAGACTGGCCGAAGACTTACCAATCACCTCTCTATAAAAATATCTTCGCTCCAGGAATTGCATTTGCTCCGCCGCATACCATCTCGCGTCCACACAAAAGTCCGCGCGGAACACCGATCTACGCAACCGCTCCGCGCACCGGAATGCCCGCAGCAACCATGGGACGCGTTGTGGCACGCAGCATCGCTGACATGGTCAATGGCAAGCAAGGCGAGCCTTACAAAGCGTCTATGGCCGAGCTCGGCGCAGCTTGTGTTGCATCCTCCGGCTTTGGCTGGTTCAAAGGCACAGCAGTCTCCATGACCGTCTACCCCATCGTGCAGGATTATGAGCGCTATCCAAAATATGGCCGCGATCTTAAATACACCAGCGGTGAGATCGGGCTCGCCGGACATTGGATCAAAATGATTCTTCACTACATGTTCCTCTACAAGGCGCGGCTCAAAGCAGGCTGGCGCATCATCCCCGAGTAGCCACCCAGAGACGCCAAGGAGAATTCATATGAGCCAGAACGACACCAGAGGAATCAATACCAATGTCTACGCCACTCAGCCCACGCGCATCACGCTCTTTATGCGCACATTTCTTCTCTGGCAGATATGGCGCTTTGTCGCCATCAATCTGCGCATGATGCAAATCATCCGGCTCGAGAAGCAACTGCACAAGTAGACGAGCCATCACATATGTATGATACTTTTTAGTATCATACCTTTTAATATCATACCAATTCATGTCATACTTTAAGGTATGGCAAACGAACAGGACGAGCTCAACCCTTTCCAATTCGGCCGCGAACTTGGCAGCGATTCCCTCGTTGACCGCAAAGAAGAGGTTGCCGAGATAGTCCGCACCATTCGTCAGGGCGGTAAGCTCTTCCTCATTGGTCCGCGCCGCTTCGGAAAAACCTCTATCCTCAAAACCGCCGCCGAGCAACTCACGGAAAAGTCAGCCGTCATCGTACGGCTCGATGCTGAGAGCTACTCCAGCCTCGATCTCCTGGTCACTGCACTGGTTGCCCTCGCTGCCAAACACCTTACTGGAGAAGTTAAAAAAGCTGGTACTCTAATCGGTCAATTCTTCTCGCGCATCCGCCCTGAGCTTGAGTACAACCCGCAGGAGAACACCTGGTCCGCGCGTCTCGGCGTTGACACCTCACGCCACCACCACGCCACGCTCCTTGTCGAAGCCTTCAACGGATTTGAAAGACTCGCCCAGGCACAACCCGAGCGCCGTCCCGTAGGTCTCATCATCGATGAGTTTCAAAAAGTTATCGAACTCGGAGGACCATCGGCAGAAGGCCAGATCCGCGCTGCCATCCAGACTCACAAGCGCGCCGGCTATGTCTTTGCCGGCTCTAAAACGCGTATGTTGAGCGCGATGGTCGGCGACGCTTCACGCCCCTTCTATAGACTCGGCAGCGTACGCTTTCTCGGTCCGGTTCCGCGCGACGATTTTCGCCGCTTCCTCACTGAAAAATTCACAAGCGGTGGCTTCAAGATCGATGAGGGTGCCGTCGATCATCTGATGGATGCGGCAAGCAATGTGCCTTACAACATCCAGATGCTCGCCCACACCTGCTGGACAGATCTGCGCACGCCGGGCATCCATCACCCACGGCTGAGCATCGCGGCAATCGACCAGATTCTTCACCGCATCGTCATGCGCCAGGATCCCTTTTACACTCTGCTTTGGAACCGGCTCACATCCGTGCAGCAGATGACCCTGTTAGCGCTCATCCGGCTTGAGGGCCGCAACCTGCAATCGTCAAAAGCGATCGCCATGGTGGGCAAGGCACCGGCAACCATTCGCAAATCCGTTCACCTGATGATTGAGAGCGGCATCCTGCGCGAAGAAGAATCACTCAACTCTGTGCGCATGGTTTTTGAAGATCCCTTCTTCGAGAAGTGGATCGCAGCAGTCATCTTATTGACGAGGGAATAGAATTGCTTCAATGGCAACGGTATACATCTTTGGGGCTGGTGCTTCTAAACATGTAGGGTATCCACTCGCATCAGAAATGGGCGATAGGCTGATGAACTATATGCTCAAATCATCCGATGCAATGACAAGGGCATCAGCGCAATATTTTATTGATGTATTTGGGAAATGGTCGAATATCGAAGATTTGATTTCAAAAATTCAGTCACGAACTGATGAACTAAAAAATGCAGTAACGGAAGAAGATAAAAGAGAATATTTTCGTCAAGGGAATCATAGAGGGCACATCAACACTTCATTGCAGTCCTGGTTCAATGAAATTCGAATAAAAACGGCCACAGCATATGCTGAATTTGCAACCAGCATTGTTCAGTCAGGCGATGTTCTTATTACATTCAATTATGATGATTCCCTTGATCGAGAATTAAAAAGAGCAGGCAAATGGGACATCTCACAAGGATATGGTTTCCAACTCGGAGACATCCAACATTCTTCAGATGTACTTTTATTGAAACTACACGGCAGCATCAATTGGCTGGTTTCGTTATTTGGAGGAGCAACTGGGGGGACGCTGATTGTTAATCCTTCGTCTTCAATGGGAAATCATCCTGTTGTTCATGAGAATGATTTGAAATTTCTTGGGTATGAAAATTTCACGGGTCATACATACAAGAGCGGCGGAGCTTTTCCATGCCTAATTCTTCCAGGGCGTTCAAAGGAATTCTTTTATGACACTTCAATGGGTCACGAATTTGTTGAATTTTGGGATCATCTTTGGTCGCAAGCAAGTGAGGCTGTGAGGCATTGTGATCGCATTGTGATTTGTGGATATAACTTACTTCCAGTTGACCAGCGCGCTTGTGACCTTATATTGAAAAAACCTTCAAAAACAACAAGTATTGAAATCATTTGTGGTGAGCAGAGTGATCGAATAGCGAATGATTTTAAGAATGCCGGATTCAAGAATGTGCAAGTGTTTGGAGGTAAATATTTCTCTGAATGGGTAAAGTTGCGATCTGTAATTGGTAGACAAAAATCACAAAATCAAATAATCTGATTCTATGAGCGAGAAATCCATCTCCGTCACCGAGGCGGCCCGCAACTTCTCTGATTGCATCAATCGTGCCCGCTACCAAGGCACCACTTTCATTATTCATAAGGGTGGAAAGCCGGTCGCGCGCATCGTGCCGATGGAACAAAAACTCTCGAAAGGGCGCGAATTGGGGTCTGCTCTGGAAGAAGCTCTGAAGGACGTGCATATCAGCAAGGAGAATGCGGCTGCCTGGTTGAATGAGTTAGAAGAAGCGAGGACGGCTCTCCCACCGCCGATCGATAGATGGAAATCTTGATTGATGCTGATGTAGTAATTGAAGCAGAGTTAGGAAAATTCCCTCTCTTTGAATGGATGAAGTCGCGGCCCTATGATGATTTCAAACTAGCCTCGATCACCATTGCAGAACTCTGGCACGGTGTGGAACGAGCAAGCGTTCAATATCGCCAGGAGCGTCAACTTTTCCTAGAAACACTCTTTGCAATGATGGATTCGGTTCCTTATTCCAGAAAGACAGCATTGGAACATGCATCACTATGGGCGTTACTTGAGGCGCGCGGCACTATCATTGGCGCGCATGATTTGATTCTTGCAGCCATCGCTCTTGAGCACGGTTCAACAGTTGCCACCTTCAATCGTCGTCATTTTGCTGTTGTGCCCGATCTTCAAATCATCACACCAGAAATAATTTAATCTCTCTACGCAGTCTAACTCCGCAACATCAAACACATTTTTCCTGAGTTGAAATCATCATGCCCGCATCTATACATCGAAGCGGGCATGACATTCCACTGAACGGTACCTTCTTATTTTCCTTGCACCATCTCAGCAAGAAACGCAGCCATTTTATCGAGACCCTGCGTCCAGCCTTCATATTGGCCGCTGCTCTTTGCGCTCTCCATCGGTTCATTTCCGTAGAGTGTGAATTTGGTCTTGCCGTTTCCTAAATCCTCAAACGTCACCATATCGTGCACTCCGTCAATGGCCTCATGGGTGATCCCCATCGTCGCAGGGGCAACCATGTTTCCCTCTGCGTCGGAAAAGAATTGCGAGTAAACAATCTTCTCGAGGGGAACTATCTCGAAGTACTCGCCTGCACCCCAGAACTCCTGACCATCCGGCGTTCTCATGCAATAGTGAAATTTTCCCCCCACGCGAAAATCAATCTTGTAAACGGGAGTTGAAAATCCCTTCGGTCCCATCCACTGCTTCACGTATTTTGGGTCAGTCCACGCTTTCCAAACCAGCTCGCGTGGGGCATCAAAAATCCTGGTAATCATCAACTGTTCCACAACATTACCTTCCTGTTTTGTCATTTTTGACCTCCGTCTTTTTCATTTCTTGTAACACCACTTCCAACTTGTCCAAACGCTCTTCCCAGAAACGTCGATAATTCAACGCCCAGTCAGCTACCAACTTGATCGTCTCCGGCCTCAGTGTGCACACACTCTCACGTCCGCGCTTCGTTTTTATAACAATCTTTGCGCGCACCAGATACGCAATATGTTTTGAGATCATCTGCTGCGAGAGTTCAAACGGCTCCGTCAATTCATGCACAGATTCCGGCCCGCGCGAAAGCCGCAAGATCATCGCCCGCCGGGTCGGGTCAGACAAAGCCGCAAAAGTTGTACCTAATCTATCCACAACCATATGGTAGTGGATTATCGGTAAATGTCAAGTGCAAAATTCTGTTCTTCTACATTCTTGAATCCTGTTTCACAGAGCTGCTCCCACTACCTCATCAACCCATAAGGAATAGTTAGTGCGAATCCAATTACTTTCTAGTTCACGCTGCAAAAATTATTATCTTGAATCGGAAGATAGGAATGGCGGTCGTACTTATCAAACAACCTGAGACGTGAATGTATTGGAAAGAGTCAGGCCGCCCTTGCGGGCGGCCTTGGTGTGTTGTGCTGAAGGTGTGGATACTTAGTCGCCGGAGACGGGCTCGGAGACTTCCTGCTTGACGGGCTTGGCTGGAGCGATGGAGGTGATGGGGACGATGCCTTCGACCGGCTTCTCGCCGAGGACGTGCTCGCGGTAGAGCTTGGCCATGCGGGCATTTTCAGCGGCGTCCATTACCTTCTCGGTGTTTGATTTCAGATCGCGGGCGCGGATTTTTTCTTCGCGAGCGTTCTTTGCGATGCCGAGTTCGTCGAGCGTGTGGTTGGCTTCGGAGTTGACGTGATCCATCTGGAGAGTCATATCGTGGCCAACGTGAGGCATGCCGACCTTTTTGCCGCCAGCGAAGATCTCGTGACGACCGTGCTCCTCGTACCACTTGGTCAGCGTGGCGGTCATGTGCATCTTCTCGATGATGTTGCGCCAGCCGATGCCGGTGTTGTAAGCACAGAAGCTGATTTCTCCCTCTTGTGTTGCGTAAGGGATGATGCACTGCTCAGTGCGGCGGAAGTCGTAGTTGAAGAGATCCTGGAACCACATGCCGGCGATGAAGAGGAAGTTCCAACGGTCTTCGCGGCGCTTCTTGATGTCTTCCATGGTGCGGTCGCCGGAGACCTTGCCGTAATCTTTGCCGGTGGCGTTGAATGTCTTGTCCATCTTCTTGAACATGTCAGTGATCTTGAAGTGGGTGGGCGCCATGAAGGGATCGTAATTGCGCATGAGTGCGAGCGCCATGCCGAAGATGGAGAGGAATTTTCCGCGGGCAGCGTCGTTGATCTTGGCGATATCCTTGGATGCCTTGTCCATATTTGAGGAAGGCGGTGACGGGAACGGCTTCCTTGGTTTCCTTGTCAATCATGACGGCCATGCCGATGCCGCAGTTTGGATGACAGCCACAGGAGAGCGCGCCCCAATCGGCGGCGGGCCCGTGAATGAGGTCAGCCCAATCAGAGAAGGTGCTCATGAAGCTGATCGGGAACCAATCGCGGACTAGATCGCCCATTCCGGTTTGCGTCTTGACGTCTTTTGCCATGTGGGAGAGGGTGTAGCGCTGGGCGAGACGACGCTCTTCGCTGATGTCCTCATCGCGGCCGGTGAAGCTGACCGGCTGGAAGCTGAGGAAGTTGATTTTCTTGGGGTTGTCGAGGGCGAACTGGATGATGCGTCCAACCTGCTCGTTGTTGATGCCGTTGATGATGGTGGTGACGGGAACGATGTCAACGCCGGCTTCGTAGAGATTGTTGATGGCCTGAAGCTTGACGTCAAAAAGATTGCCGACTTTGCGGTGCGAGTTGGCTGCGTTACCGATGCCATCGAATTGAAGGTAAACGTAGCGGAGTCCTGCTTCAGCGGCGGCGCGGCAAAGTTCTTTGCTCTTGGCGAATTCAATGCCGTTGGATGCGGCCTGGACGCTGTTATAACCAACCTTGCGCGCATAGGCGACGGCGTCGAGGAAGTAGGGTGAAAGCGTCGGCTCACCACCGGAGAATTGAACGCTCATCTGGCGCTTGGGCTTGACGGTGATGGCGTTGTCGAGCATGGTCTTGATCTCGTCCCAGGTGAGCTCGTGAACGAAACCAACCTGGTTGGCATCCATGAAGCAGGGGTCGCACATCATGTTGCAACGGTTCGTGAGATCGATGGTGAGAACGGAGCCGCGGCCGTGAGTTACGGTGGAGGTGCCGTGGTGATGGAGATTCTTGTCGCCTTCGCCGTGGGCGCGAACATCGCGGCCGGGGAAACTCTCTTCCAGGTGCTTGAAGAAGGGCGCGTCGATGGACATGAGATCTTCAAAGTGGCCGTGCTTGGGGCAATCCTTAACCATGAGGATCTGGCCGTCGCGCTCGATGATCTGGGCCTTGATTTCGCCGACCTTCTCATTGAGGAGAACTTCGTGGGGGAGTTTGCCATCGAGAATCTGCTGACGAATCTCAGGAACGCACTTGGGGCAGAGGGAATCGGTAGTACGTGGCCAGCCGAGGGGTGGCTTTTCTTTCTGCCAGCTCTTCTGGAGGGGTATATCGGACCACTTGGGGGCGAAGCCGGGGTTGGGGCTGATGCGATTCAAACGCTCGAAGACCGCCCAAACGCCCTTTGCGGCGTAAACACCAACCTGCTCAACGTACTTGATTGCTTTTGCCATGATTTGAAACTCCTCTAGAGGGGATTTTTGTAAAGTCGCCGCAGCTAGCTTGAATGCCCGGCCAGAAACCCCAAAATTTCTGCAATTTTAGGGGCATAAATCTCCATTACGAGAGTAATTGCAAGTGATTGTCCAGACAAAGGAAGAGCAGTGAATGGGGAAAAAGGTAGGGTGAACGGCGCAAATCGGAAGGGAGCAGCGTGGCTAGCTACTGTGTTTTCTTTAGGTTACTGGCTGGTCTGATTGGTTTTGGCGACCTGGTTGATGATGCTTTGAATGAGCACGTCTTTGACGTGGATGCGCCGGGCAATGTCAGGGAGGAACTCGGTAATGATGTTGTCGATAGGAGCCGTGGCGAGGCTGATGCCGTAACGCTGAGCGCTGGCGGGAAGGTTGGTCTGCTGGGCTGGGACGTAGAGATTTGAGATCTCGATGTCAATGGCATTGCCAATAAGGTTGGAGTAGTTTGGCATGCCGCGGCCATTGTCCCCAACGGTCCAGAGGACCTGCAAGGCAGAGTGAAAGATGCGTCGCCTGATGGTTGCCTTGGGCATGCGGTGGTAGTGCGGGTCCTGATGGAAAAGGGAAGGAACCAGGAAGGTGTTGAAGAATTGGTCGGTCATATCCTGCGTGAAGCTGACGCCTACGTTACGAGCAAAGCCGGGCATGCCGGGACCATAAGGAGAATGCGAGTCGATGGCGACGCTGAGGCCGGATTGGCCGAGGATGGTGATGCCGTTGAATGGGTCAAAGAGATTGCGCAGTGCGAGGCGGGCTTTTTCATCTGGCGAGAGGGGTTTGACTTCAGGGCCGGTAAGGAAGCGGGCAAACCAATTAACGGGCGCGACAATCGGCGTAATGACGGGAACAATAACGGGTGAGAGAGGCCCGCATGGCTTGGGAATTTCGTCAAAGGAATAGCTGGAGGCGAGTACGCTGTTTGCGCCTAACTGCCTGGCGTGCTCGTGGCTATGCAGATTTTCAAAGAGGAGATTGAAGCAGGGCTTTTGAGTGGGTTTTTGGGCGGGTGAGGCGGAATCAGATGGAGTGGGAGAATTCGGCGACTGGGCATGGAGGGATTTTGCTGCCGGGGCGAGCAGGAGTAGCGTGAGCGCAAGAGTTGAGATGTGCGATGGGCGCTGATTCATCATCGAATTAGACGGCTGAATTGCGAGATGCGTTGGACGGAAAAGAAAATCTGGCAATGCGCAATTATAGCCAAGATAAAAAGAGAGTACGGAGAGTGAGGATAAATACGTGAAGCTTGAAAATTGTCTTTGGTTATCAGATGCGGCACACTGCGGACGCAATCTCAGCAGATGCGATTGACTCCTTGTGCTGCGATCAAGAGACTTGAGTGTGAGGGAGTTTATTTGTTGAAGCGGTCAATGCGGGTTAAAGAAAATTGGTGGCGTGTTGGAGCGCCGGGAATCTGTGCGCTCGCAATTGCGATTGCGCTGGCCGGGTGCGGACATAAGAAGCAGCAACAGTATGAGCCGCCTCCCCCGCCGCTTGAGCCCGAAAAACAAGCCACGACGAAACCAAATCAGCAAAACCTGCCGGCAACGGGTGAGCCTGCGGCGGTGAGTGATGAGGACCGGAAATTTGTGCGCACGCATACACCGATTTACACCGAAGAGGGATATGCGACGTGGTATACAGCGGCGAAGGGAAGACACTCGGCGAATGGAGATTTGTTTGACGACAATACGTTGACAGCGGCGCACAGGACGCTGCCGATGGGAACGTTGATACTGGTGACGAATTTGAAGACGGGTCAATCGGCGATTCTGCGCATTACGGATCGCGGACCGTTTGTGGAGGGAAGGATTCTGGATCTGACGAAAGCGGCGGCAAGAGCGGTGGGAACTTATCGCGAGGGGCTGTCGCATGTGCGGCTGGATGTTTACCAGACACCGAAGCCGATTCATTCTGGTGGGAAGTGGTGCGTGCAGATTGGGGCATTCAAGAGCGAGCGGGAAGCGATCAAGCTAAAGGAACAGTTGATTAAAAAATATCCGGATGCAAAGGTGATTGAGTTTTCAGGCGAGGCGAGTTACTGGGTGAGGATCAGACCGGCGGAGGGAAATCGTAAAGTGGCGGAGAGTATTGCGGCGCGATTGAAGCCGGTTGAGGGTGAGGCGTATTTAACGAGGCTGGATTAAACTGCTGCCACTACGACTCGTCTTTGTACAATCAGTTCATGCCCGGACATATTGGAATCGTTGCCTGTTCTGCTGAGGGCGCATCTCTCTGCTACCGCACTATCTGTGTAGAAGGTGCGCAGTTTATGGGTATGCATAATCACCCTGAAGTTTCCATGCATACGCACGCGCTTGCTGAATATATGAAGTTCATCAAGTGCAACGATTGGTCAGGCGTGGCTGATTTGATGCTCGATTCGGCTCATAAATTGGCAAAAAGTGGCGCCACTTTTCTCATTTGCCCGGACAACACCATCCATCAGGCGCTTCATTTTATCCAGCAGCAATCTCCATTGCCCTGGCTGCACATTGCCGAGGTAGTAGCAGCACACGCTGTCGAACGAGGATTCCGACTCATTGCATTGACGGGGACATGCTGGCTTGTCGAGAGCGATGTCTATCCGGAAAAATTCTCCGCTGTGGGTATTGAATTTCTGCGTCCAGCCGCCGAAGAGCGCAACGAAATCAACCGCATTATTATGGATGAGTTGGTTCAAGGCGTTTTCCGTGTGGAATCAATTGCTGTCTTTCAGCGCATTATCGAACGCACAAAGAAGGAAGGCTGCGACGCGGTCTTACTTGGCTGTACTGAGATTCCATTGATTATCAATGATGCGAATTCAAGTCTTCCGACACTGGATTCAACGCGCTTGCTGGCACGCGCAGCGCTAAGACATGCCATGCGTGAATAGAATTCGCGTTGTGCTTTTTCACATTCAAGCGCATTGAAATCCAAATGGCTAATCCGATGGCGGCGGATAGTAGGGAAGTTTTTCGTTCTTGTCGTTGGCGCGTTTGATGGTGGCGTCGTCAAAGAGGAGCGCCGGAGCAAGAACAGACTGCGCGATGTTGCCGAGGGCGTTGTTGGCGAAGAGGTCTTTACCCGCGGCGACGATGCCGGAACGCAGGGCGCGCAGGTCAACGTCTTCCAACTTTGCGCCGCGAACTAATGTGCGCTTGCCGTCGAGCGTGACCTTGTAAAGCAGACGCGGCTTCATGCCGCCGGAAATTGCAGCGACAACGTAGACATTTTCGAGGCCACGGTCTTTGGCCTGGTCGAGAAGTTTTTGATTGAGCTGGGCTTCGGTGAGTCCATTCTTTGCTGTAATCATCAGCACGCCTATGCTTGGATGAGGCTCAGCGAAAAGACCTGCGCGGCCGTGACCGTTGGAGCCGGGAAAATCTTTCACGGGTTGACGACCGACGAGGTAGTTGATGAGTTTGCCGTTCTTGATAAGTTCGACGGATTGCGCCTGAAGACCTTCCTGGTCGATTGTGTAT
>DAHXOQ010000046.1 GCA_027364815.1 Acidobacteriaceae bacterium
TGGCCGCTTTTTACGGCATTCCATTTGTCCACACAGCGGTTGCTGCTGCCACAACCGATGCCGTGCGCACCGTCAATCGAATTGCCACTGAGCAGGAGCAACTCAAACTCCTCCGCGAAAAGGGAATTGACCTCGTCGTTCTCGCGCGTTACATGCAAATTCTTACCCCGGCCTTCGTCGCAGAATACCCATCAGCCATCATCAACGTCCACCACTCCTTTCTTCCCGCCTTCATCGGCGCACGCCCCTACCACGCCGCCCACGCACGCGGCGTCAAGCTCATCGGGGCAACAAGCCATTATGTGACTGAAGTTCTCGACGACGGCCCCATCATCGAGCAGGACGTCGCCCGCATCTCGCACCGCGATCAGGTAGACGACCTCGTCGCCCGTGGCCGCGATCTCGAGCGCGTCGTTCTCTCCCGCGCTGTCCGCTGGCACATCGAGAACCGCATCCTCTGTTATGGGAATAAAACCGTTGTCTTTGATTAGTTGAATTTCTCGAAGAATTCTCTTCAATGAAAGGCATCGGCGAGTCAATTCGATCACACACTGGCAACTGTCATGTGTGCATGGCCATCGGCTTCTTGCCCTTCAATTTCCTCAGTACAATCTATATTTGACCGTCGATTAACTTGCGTTCTTCAGCAGCCAGTAATTGAAACCATCCACGATGCCCATCAATGCAGCCTGGTTCAAATCGCTGCTGACGCCGGCCGTAACCCACGGCTCGTAGCCATCGGCGTGGAAGCTGACCGTAACGCGGACATGCGCCGCAGAATCATGCGCGCTCACATCCAGTGCCGCAACGGTGAAAGTCCCGAGGCGCATTTCAGCCAGCACCGGATAGGCGCGTTCAAGCTCTTTGCGCATCGCCTTGGTCAGTGCGTCAACAGGGCCATCCCCCTCGGCTCTGCTGGTGGCGAGTTCGTTTTCGCCGATGGAGAGCGTAATGAAAGATTGCACAAAGCGGTTGCCGAGTTCGTCGGACTCGTCAAAGATGCGCCAACTGCGAATCTTGAACCAGTTGGGAAGAATGCCGCGCACCTTCATCGCCGCGAGGCGGAAGCTGGTTTCGCTCGAAGTGAAGCCGCCGCCTTCAATCATGGCCAGGTTGGCTTCCAGAAAACTCTGCGCTTCAGCCGAGGTAAGCGGCACACCAAGCTGCTCGGCGAGGAGCATGACGTTGGCGCGGCCGGATTGCGCATTGACGCCGATGATGGGGTTGGCGCCGACTTCTGCCGGGTTGCACCAGAGATAGGCGCCGGGATTTTTGCGCTCGCTGCTGCCATGCATTCCTGCCCAGGTTCCGAATGCGCCAGGCCCGACAATCGATGCTCCGTGGGGAATTTCCAAACTAAAAGCAGCGTAGCCGGTGTGCGCCAGACTGGTGAGTCCGGTGAGTGCGGCGGAGGGGACGAATTCGGCTTCATTGCGGAGCTGCATTCCGCCGATGACGGTGGTGAGGTTGACGTTGCCGCAACGTTCGCCGGTGCCGAGAAGTGTGCCCTGGACTTGATAGGCTCCGGCTAGGATGGCGGCGCGGGTGTTGGCAACGCCGAGTCCGCGGTCGGTGTGACCGTGGAAGCCGAAGCGGAAGTTTGGATGGCGCGCGGTGAGTTCCGTGAAGATTGAGGTGACTTCTTCCGGGCCAGCGCCGCCTGTTGTGTCACAAACAATCACGCGTGCAACTTTTTGCTCGACGCATTGCGCGGTGAGAGTGAAGAGATATTCGCGCGCGCGTTTAGCTTCATCAGGCGTGTAGGGAATTCCGAACTCGCGACGCCCGGCAAAGGCGTCCATGGCGTGTTCGAGATCGACAAAAACCTCAAGGCCGTTCTCCTGAAGATAAGCAATGGTTTCGGAGGCCATGAGCAGATTTTCTTCCGGCGTCGTCTCGAGGGAGCGCTCAATATCGAGCAGCCGCGATTTGACGACAATGACGGCGGTGCGGACGCGCTCTTTGTGCTCAAGAATGATGCGCACATCAGGCCAATCTTCAACGCGGATGCCACGGCCACGGGTGCGGCCGAAGAAGGCGAGGTTGGTTTGCCCGGTGTCGACGGTGCGGAGTGCGCGGGCGAGTTCCAGAGCAAAGGTGTTGGCTCCGGCGAAACCGATCTCGGCATAGTGAACGCCGAATGCGCCCATGCGCTCAAGAAGGCCGACAGCGTTGGGAATGGAAATTTCGAGATTGGGCTGCTGCAGCCCGTCGCGCAGACTGGTGTCGAAGATTTCAACCTTGCGGGGAGATGAGGAGAATGCCGTCAATGAATTGCTCCTGATGGAAATATTGCGATGAGTAATGTTGGGTGAGTGATGAATCCATCATAACTTGCTTTGAATTAATGGCGAAATTTTAAGCAGCAACTTCCTGATCTTTGTATTGCAACTGGTAGAGCTTCCAGTAGAGGCCGCGCTGGGCGAGGAGTTGCTGGTGGGTGCCTTGCTCGCGGAGCTGGCCCTTGTGCATGACGAGGATGGTGTCGGCGCGTTGCACGGTGGAGAGGCGATGGGCAATCAGAACGCTTGTACGTCCCTGAACCATGCGCTCCAGAGCGGAACGGATGCGGAGTTCGGTCTCTGTATCGACGCTCGAAGTGGCTTCATCAAGGATCAAAATGCGCGGATTGTAGGCGAGGGCGCGGGCGAAGTTGATGAGCTGCTTTTGTCCGGTGGAGAGTGAAGAGCCGCGTTCGCGGACAGGCTCGTCAAAACGCTGCTGGAGGCTGTTAATGAACTCGATGACGTTGACGTTTTCGGCGGCTTGGCGCAGGTGCTCGTCTGAGATGGATTCATTGCCGAGGCGGATGTTTTCACCGATCGTTCCGGTGAAGAGGAATGGATCCTGCAGGACAACGGCGAAGTGGCGGCGGAGCTGGTTGAGATCATGCTCGCGCAGGTCGATGCCGTCGATCAAAATCGATCCACGGGTGACGTCGTAGAAGCGCATCATCAAACTGGTCAGCGTGGTCTTGCCCGCGCCCGTGGGGCCGACGATGGCGATGGTTTCACCGGGCTCGATGGTGAAGGAGACGTCTTTGAGAATCCATTCAATGCCATCAAGAGCAGCGGAGTTAGCGATGCTAGCGGAATTAGCTGTGTTAGCAAGTGCGGCGATGGCGAGCTGTTGCTCTTCGGTGAGTTTCTGGTAGGTGAACCAGACATTTTTAAATTCGATGCGGTTGCTGCCGTCGCCGGGTTGCGGATTCTCCGGCGAAACAATTTGGGGTGCGGTGTCGAGCAATTTAAAGATGCGCTCGCAGGCGGTCATGGCCGATTGCAGGATGTTGTATTTGTCGCTGAGATCCTGAATGGGGCGCCAGAAACGCATGGAGTATTGAATAAACATGGCGAGGATGCCGACAGTGACGGAGCCGGAGAGAACGCCGAAGCCTCCGCGCCAGATGACAATGGCGATGGCTAGCATGGAGAGAAAATCAACTGCGGGGTAATAAAGCGCATAAGCGAAAATTGTGTCTTTGAAGGCGATCATGTGATCGCGATTGACTTTTTCAAAGTCGACCTGGGCGCGGCGCTCACGGTTGAAGAGTTGAACCACGCTCATGCCCGTGATGTACTCCTGTGTGAAGGTGTTGATGCGCGCAATGGCGGTACGAACGCGGCGATAGCTCTCGCGCACGCTGTCGCGGAAGAGGCGCGTGACTACGAGAATGAGGGGGACGACGGAGAAACTCAGAAGCGCAAGCCACCAGCTGATGCGGAGCATGATGACGGCCATAATCAGCAAGGTAAAGAAATCGTCGACGATGGCAAGGACGCCGGCTGTGAACATTTCATTGATGGCATCGACATCGGAGGTGATGCGCGTGACGAGGCGGCCGACGGCGTTGGTGTCGTAAAAACCGATGTGCATGCGCTGCATATGGCGGAAAATTTCTTTTCTCAGATCGAACATCAGCTTTTGTCCGGTCCATTGCATCAGGTAAGTCTGCACAAACTCGAAAAAATAAACCAGCATCAGCGCGCCGAGGTAAAGCGCTGCGAGTTGCGTGATCCCCACGAATGGATTGGGATTGAGCTTTGAGGCGAGCCAATGCGTGATGGGCTGGGTGAGGCTTTTGTTCGTCCCCGGTGCTATGTAAGTGTCGAGCGCGACCATGGTGAAAAAAGGGCCAAGCGCTGCGAAAGATGATGCACAGATGACGGCGAGAGTGGAGACGGTGGCTTGTATCCAATATGGGCGCAGATAATGGCCCAGCCTGCGGATCAACCGCGAGTCGTAAACTTTGCCGGAGAGTTCGTCGTCAGATTTATTTTCGTTGGCCATTGAGAATTTGGGGAATACAAAACCATTGTACGATTTTCAGTTAGCTCAGGTGAATCATCAGAATCTCTGAACGGGTGCCGATGCGCATCGGTGGCCCCCAACTGCCAACGCCAAGCGAGGTTAGCGTTTGCAGCGAGCCGAATCTACTGTGACCCTTGGTGAAGCTCCCGAAGATGCGGCGTGTGAACCAGGTGAAGGGGAAAATTTGACCGCCGTGGGTGTGCCCGCTAACCATGAGTGAAAAACCTGCGCGCTCAACGATGGCGAGTTGATTGGGCACGTGATTGAGAAGAATGCTTGGCAAGTTGGGATCAAGTTGGATGCCGTCGAGTGTGGCGCGGAGACGAGTGGGGTGGGTGGAATCGTGAAAGCCGATACCGGCAATTTGCAAACCATCCAGGTTGACCAGGGCTGAGCTGATGAACTCGGAGTCGGTTGTGCGTTGCAGGTAAGGCACATTGTTGGGATCGAGGATGCGGATTCCGGCGGCGTGCAGCGCGGAAAGAAAAGGCGTGCGGTCGCCAAACTCCTCGTGATTTCCCGTGGCAAAGCAGATGCCGAATGGTGGATGAAGCTGCTTCCATGGCTCCATTGCGCGCATCGGGTCAATGCCGTTGCCATCAAAAAGATCGCCGGCGATGAGGATGAGATCAGGATGAAGGCGGGTGAGCATTTTCACAACGCGGCGGCTGAAGTTGACTCCGTTGAGCGCGCCAAGATGCGCGTCGGTAACGAGTGCGATGCGGCGCCCATGCCAGCTTGCAGGACGATTGGGCAGCTTGATGGTATGGCGCCGAATTCGAATCACGCGTGCGTTGATGATGCCTGAAATCGTGATGAGAAACGCAAAGGCAAGCAGCGTCTTCGCCATGAGGGAATCGTATTGAGTGAGGTGCGCCAATAAAAACGCATAATGCAGAATCCACGCAACGACTGCAGCCCAGAAAATAAAGTTGAGCAATCCGAGCCACAAGGTCGCGAAAAGGTAGAGTATGCGAATGAGCGTCGAATGATAACGAAAGCTCAGTGCTGCGACTGAGAAGAATGAGAAGGCAAGGATGACAAGCGTAAGTTTAACGCCCAACGATGTGGGCGCTACGAGTCGATCCCAGGTATGCCAAAGGAACCAGTGTGCCAACAGCAGCGCGGATTGAACGATGGGAGCGCCGAAGAGAAATTTAGTGCGCAATCTTGTTTGCCTCTGGATTTCATTTTCTCAGAGTAGGGGCAGGGAAGTCTGTGACTTATGCCCCGGGTTTGCATGAAAGAATAATGGAAGTGAAGAAAATCGTGAAAAATTCGCTGGGAATTTACATATCCGTACCATTTTGCCGGTCCAAATGCACGTATTGCAATTTTGCCTCAGGGGTTTATCCGGCAAGCGAGCATGCGCATTATGTGGAGCGTGTGATTGGAGATTTGCGCGGCGCGGGTGAATTTGCGGCAGTGCGTGGACTGAATTTACCGCGCGACGTGGATTCAATTTATCTCGGCGGCGGAACACCGACATTGCTTGCGGCTGAGCTCATCGATGAGCTGTTTCATTCGATTCGTTCTGAATTCAACGTAACCGCAGATGCGGAGATAACCGTTGAATGCGCGCCGGGGCAGTTGAGCGACGAGACGCTTGGTGCGATGGTCGCAGCAGGCGTGAATCGCGTCAGCTTCGGAGTGCAATCGTTCATAGATCAGGAAGCCGCGCTGAGTGGACGGTTGCATACGCGCGCGAAAGTTTTTGAGGAAATTGAGAGGCTTCGCAACTCCGGAATTCAAAATCTGAATGTGGATTTGATTGCAGGGCTTGCGGCGCAAACATGCGCTTCGTGGGATGAGTCGCTTGCGGCGCTGATTGAGACTCAAGTGAATCACGCCAGCATTTACATGCTTGAGGTTGATGAGGACTCACGGCTGGGCCGTGAATTATTGAGCGGCGGCGTGCGTTACAGGACAGAGTTGGTGCCGAAGGAAGAGACGATTGCCAAAATGTATGAGAGCGCAATTGAAACGCTCAACAGCGCGGGGTTGCGGCAGTACGAGATTTCAAACTTCGCGCGCCCGGGTGCGGAGTCGCGACACAATTTACGTTACTGGCATCGTGAGCCTTATCTCGGAGTTGGCGTGGATGCCTCCTCATTTCTTTACGCGATGGAGCCTGCGAGTGATTCAAAAAAAGCATTGCGATGGACGCAGACAGGTGAACTGGCAGAGTACCTGAAACATGCGGTCATCAGCGAAGAGACGGCAATCTCTGCGCGCCAGGAGTTTGAAGAAGAGATGTTTTTGGGATTGCGATTGAATGACGGCGTGAAGATGAATTTATTGCAGGAAATATATCCTGCAGATCTGGTTAGAGCTGCCGAGTTAGTGGTCCAGCGCATGGTTCAAAAAGGTTGGTTGCAAGTGGAAGCTGAGCAAATACAACTCACCTGCGAAGGAAGACTATTTTCGAATGATGTCTTCGCAGAGTTTATAGAGATCGATGCATGATTATTGAAGCAACTCATAACTGTGCTGCAAGCGTGCTGAAAAATCAGCATAGAATGCCAGCGTTCAACTAGAGTGGTTTCACTTCAATAAAAAGTCCCTTGGCGGTGGCGAGGGTTTCTCCATCTGTACTCAGAATATGTGCCTGAACATACTGCTTCTTGCCTTCGTAGTGCGTGCGCCGCGCTTCTATGCGAAGGGGTTTCATGGTTGGAACAGGGCGTAGATAATTAATTTCCATATGCCGCGTCATCGCGAGCAAGCCGTGAGTGCGCAGTGACTTGCTCATGGCTTCATCGAGCAACGTCGCGATAATGCCTCCGTGCAGGTGCCCCGGCGGGCCTTCAAAAGAATCAGGTAAAGTTGGCATCGAGACGACTGTGCCGTCCGTAGAAAGATAAAACTCCAGATGCAGTCCATGAGGGTTGGCAGGGCCGCAGCCAAAGCAGCGGTTCTCTGCGGTGCGGGGTAATGGAGTCAGATTGGCGTCAGATGAGTTCATGTTGGGTATGAGTTCCGGTAAGAAATTGAAGTGCGTGAGGATAATAGAACAGACGGTTCACAGTTGTCAGTTCAGGTTCAATCTCAATCTGAACACGCTGCTTCTATGCGCTTCAGAAGTCTTTGTTGAGTACTGTTGTCAGCAGCGATTGGTCGATGTTGCCGCCGGTCAGAATCATTCCAATGCGTTTGCCCGCGACTTCAGATTTTTGTTTGAGCGCGCCGCCCAATGACGCTGCCCCTGCGCCCTCAGACAGGTTGTGAGTGTCTTCCAGATAGGCGCGAATGGCCGTCGCAATCTCTGCATCTGTGACTTCGATAATCTCTGCCACCTGTGCGCGAATAATTTCGAGCGCTTCTTCATTAGGTCTGCGGCAGGAGAGGCCATCGGCAATCTGGCTCACTGCCGGCGCTTCAACAACGGTGCCCGCCTGGTAGCTCAGCAAGTAGGATGGCGAGGCAGACGCAACAACTCCGACGATGCGCGTCTTCAGGCCAAGCGCATTGCGTGCTGCAACAACGCCGGAGATGGATGAGCCAAGACCAATGGGAACAAAGACCGTATCCAATTCCGGCGTGGCATTGAAGAGTTCCATCGCAAAGGTAGAAGTGCCGAGAACCAACTGCGGGTGAAATGAATCCACGAGCGGGAAGCTTCGTTCCACGGCGAGCTTGCGCGCAAATTCCAGCGACTCCTGAAAATCCGCACCGTGTTCGATGAGTTCAGCGCCTTGGGCGCGCATGGCCTTGTTCTTTTCCACACTGTTGCCGTGAGGAACAACGATAACGGCGGTGAGGTTATGCTTGCGCGCTGCAAAAGCAACGCCCTGGCCATGATTGCCGCGTGTAGCCGCGACAACTCCCTTGGTCTCGGGGTGATTCTTCTTCAGCCATTCAACATAGAGCAGAGCGCCGCGAATCTTGAACGCGCCAACGGGGGAGTGGTTCTCGTGCTTAACCCAGGCTTCACAACCGAGGCGCTGGTTCAGCAGCGGCCAACTCAATTGAGGTGTAGCCGGGATGGTGCGGTAGATCGCGGATTGAGCCGCCTGAATCTCGGAAAGTGTGGGGAGAATCATACTTTGAGAATAAACGAGAGGCTTGACTGCCGGGAAAAAGACTAGAATGTCTCTCAGGAGGACTTCCCTTATGGATAGAAGAACTGCAATGAAATTAGGCGGCGCTGCAACGGCTCTGCTACTGAGTGATGCTTTGAAGGCTGAGAGCTGGGCGGGAATTGAAGCGCAAGCGCAACTGAGTGCAACTCAGACGGGCGCCTTCACGCTCGCTCCTCTGCCTTATGCGTACGATGCGCTTGAACCGTATTTCGATGCAGAGACGATGCATCTGCACCATGACAAGCACCAACAGGCCTACGTGAACAATCTCAATGCCGCCGTTGCGGCGCACTCGGAACTGGCAGGGAAGACCGTTGAGCAGTTGCTGCTGGATTTGAATGCGTTGCCTGAGTCGGCGCGCACAGCTGTTCGCAATAACGGAGGCGGCCAGTTTAACCACTCCTTCTGGTGGCCGACACTCGGTAAAGGCAGCTCCGCTCCCAAAGGGGAATTGGCCAAAGCAATCAGTGCCAAGTACGGCACACAGTCTGCATTTGAAGAGCAGCTCACAAAAGCCTCGCTCAGCGTCTTCGGCAGCGGGTGGGCGTGGCTGGTACGCGCGCCTGATCGTAGCATCTCAATTGTCACTACGCCGAACCAGGACAGCCCGATTGCGCAGGGGTTGCGCCCGGTATTGGGCGTGGATGTTTGGGAACATGCTTACTATTTGAAGTATCAGAACAGACGCGCGGATTACGTGAAAGCGTTTTTCCAGGTCGTGAACTGGGATTATGTCAGCTCGAGTTATGCCGCGATGAATGCGATGGCCTAGCATTCTGTGAATTCTTGAATATTGTGGGCCCGCTTTTTGAAGAGTGGGCTCACATTCAACTTGAATGACTCCGCGTTAAACTAAATTGGCATGAAAATATTTCCGCCGGTATCATTCAATTTCATTTTTTTGCTCTCGATTGTGGTGATTGTTGCAACTGGTTGCCAATCTGCGCCTAAACTGACTGAGCCTGAGTTGGCAGGGAAGAAGCTCTACCAATCGCGCTGCCAACATTGTCACGAAGAGAACGATCTCGCTCTCAATCCGCCGCCGCCGAGTTTGCACCATATTGGAGAGCAGGGAATTCTGCCCAATGGCGGAGCAGCAACCGATGCGGCGATTATCAAGGTTGTGAATTTCGGCAAGAACAAGATGCCGGGCTTCAATGGGCGGTTCACGGATGAGCAGATGGCGGATTTGATTGCTTATCTCAGGACGGGATTGAAATAAAGCGCGTAACGGCGGCGAATAATTTTGTCTCTTATGATGCAGAAACGAGAAAACAATGGAAGTGTTTGAAAGAGCTTTCGATTCAATGGAGCGTGAGGAATTGCTGCGCACGCTTGAGATGTTTGCCAAAAATTGGCTGGCACATGATGGCTGCTGGTTTCTTGCTGCGGAAGAGCAATATGGAATGGAAACGGCAATAGCTCTGGACACAAAATCCTGGGAGCGATTCGCTGCCGTCGAAGCGCGACGCATCTTAACCACATTCAATATTCCAGAAAATGGCGGCCTCGTGGCGCTTGAAAGAGCCCTTAATCTGCGCATGTATAGCGTCATCAACAAGCAGCACATCGAGTGGTCGGAGGACGGCACGCGGCTGCGCTTTTTTATGGACATCTGTCGCGTGCAGGAGACACGGCGCAGAAAAGGCCTTGAGGATTTCCCCTGCAAGAGCGTGGGCATGGTGGAGTATGAAGTCTTTGCCCGCACCGTAGACCCAAGAATCCGCACCCAATGTTTGCATTGCCCGCCGGATGCGCCGCCGGGATTGTATTGCGGATGGGAGTTCACTCTGGCGGAATCATAAATGATTATTAAAAATAAACACCCAGGTCATTACGCTATGGCCTGGGTGTTCTTATATCGAATTCTTATTTTGCCGGTGCGTTTTTCACGTACTTATCGAACCACGTCACCATCTCGTAAATTTCCTGCTCGTTTGATTCCAGCGCCGTGTACCAATGGGGTTCGTGGGGCAGAATCACAAGACGCGTCGTCCCGCCATTGCCCCTGATAGCCTCAAAGAGTTTGTGAGATTGAAGCGGAGTGGTCCCGGGGTTGGCGTCCTCTTCACCGTGAATCAGCAGCAGCGGTGTTTTGATTTGTCGGCGACAAAAAAGGGCGAGACCTTCATGTATACGTCAGGCGCCTCCCAGACCGACCGCTGCTCATTCTGGAAACCAAAAGGCGGCAGTGTTTTGTTGTATGAGCCGCTCGTGGCGACACCGGCACGGAAGAGATCCGAGTGGGCGACGAGGTTGGCGGTCATGAGCGCGCCGTGGCTGTGGCCGGTGACGCCGATGCGGTTGGGATCAGCAACGCCGAGTCTGACAGCCTCGTTCACAGCGGCAGTCGCATCGGCAACAAGCTGCTCCAAGTATGTGTCGTAAGCTTTTTGCGGATCGCCAACAATAGGAAAAGATGCGTTGTCGATGATCGCGTATCCAGCCAGCAGTAGCAGCCGGTATTGACGCAGACGCGTGAATGTCTCCTGCGAACCCGTGACCTGGCCGGCCTTGGAAGCATCGGCATAATCCAGCGGGTAAGCATACAAAATCGCAGGAACGCGCGTGCCTTCCTTGTATCCCGGCGGCGTGTAAAGCGTGAAAGAGAGATCAACGCCATCAGCGCGCTTGTATTTGTAGAGCTTTTTGTGGATGGCGCGGACTTCCGGCGTGGGGTCAGGAATGTGCGTGATGGCGACGCTGGTCGAGTCGAATCTGGCCTCGCCGGCTGGCGCATAGATCGATTTTCCCAGTGTTCTCAGGTAAGCATTGGGCGGATCCATCGGCGTCTGATGCCAGGTAAGAAAGCTGCGCGAGTCATTGCCGGCGAAGGAGAGAAACTGCTCATACGCGTTTTTATCACTGCGGAAAAGTCGCTCTGTTTTAAAAGTTGTGAGGTTGAGGCGGGCGAGGAAGGGACGGTCGCCTTCAGTTGATGAACCGACTCCGGAGATGTAGAGGGAATCGCCTTCCTGGCGCAGAACATTGAAGCCATTCGCAAGTCGGCGCATAACCGGGTTGCCGGGGTTCAGGTACCTTTCATCAGTTGATAGATCCCACAGCAAACGCGGTTTTTGCGCTGGGTCATCGAAGTTGATGATGGAGGTCTGCAACCAGTGACGATTGTGATCATAATCAATGATGAGTGCGGTGGTGGGTTGATCGCTCCAATAAATGCCTTCAAATCGCTGCTTGGTGCGCGTGACTTCAACGGCGGGCGCAGTGAACGGAGCTTTCTGGAGCATAATCTTGTCGCGGTTGGGAACAGTCGTGTGCCAGTCGCCGCCATCAAGAGCTTCAGCCCAGAGGAGTGTTGCCGGCTCAGTCACGCGCCATTCAAAATCGCGCGGCCCAAGAGGAACGCCGTTAATAGGGACACGGTCGGCAAGCGGCAGTGAAGCAATGGTTTTCTTCTCAATCTCAGCGGGCTTCGAAAGATCCCAAACTTCAACCTCGTGCGGGAAGTGATCGTAAGTATTCACATAGGAGTAGGGCTTGTGAATTGAAGTGACGAGAAGGTGAACGCCATCGGGTGCAGGCGCCAGTTCAAAGTAGATGCCGGGCGCGCCGATCTTGGTAACAACAGAAGATTCAGTGTTCACGATTGCCAACTGCGATGCGCCGTAGTAATCGAATAGGTCTACGTCGTGCTTGTTATTGAGGGTGTCGCGATTTTCGTAAGTGCTGCTCTGCCCCTTGCCTCCGATAGACTCCTGAATGCTGGGCCCACTGAGAGTGATGGGTGCAACAGGTGGTTCGCCCAGGTCTGCCGGGACAAGCTTGACGAGAAGATTTTTCTGATCGGGCATCCACTGAAACTCATCGCCGAAGATGGGGTTCAGGCGCACTCCGGACAACTGATGAACCTCTCCGGTCTTTGCGTCGCCGACCCAGAGCTCGACGGAGTCGGCTGCAAGATTGACGAAAGCGAATCGCTTGCCATCGGCGGACCAACGCGGCGTGCCGGCACAGGCGTTAGTGGGGAGTGTGATTTTTGTTTCCGCGCCGTTGGCGACTTGCACGAGCGAGATGCTCGTAGCGCAGGGAGTGATTCCGTATCCGCCCGGAGTGTCATGCTTGCTATGGTTCCTGGGTTCCACGCGCACACCGGCCAGCCGCAGGAACGGCGTAGCCACGCGCGCAATCGACGGGTAATCCTGCCACGTGATCAGGAGAATGGCATCGTGTGTCGGGCTCACTGAGGGCGTGGGCGGCGCAGGAGCCTGCATCACATCCAAAATATTCTTGGGCGGCAGATTGTAGCCGGATTGAGCTGAAGCGAAGAGGGAACTGGCGCAAATGGCGAGCGCCGCAAGCAAGAGTGATTTGAATGTCTTCTGGAGTGGCATAATTTCCTCCGCTCCAATTTATCAGTTATCCGTGACATCAGCGCTTCAAAGTGATGAAGCAGGAACAAAATCGAATGAACTCATGATCCGAAGCCATCTAATCCACGCCCGTTATACTGTAGAGTATGGCAACCGAGAAAAAATTCTATCTTGAGACCTTTGGCTGCCAGATGAATGCCCATGACAGCGAGAAGGTCGTCGGCACATTGCTGAGCGAAGGTTACGCGCAAGTCGAAACCGAAGACGAGGCCACTCTCATCCTCTACAACACCTGCTCCATCCGCGATAAGGCCGAGCAAAAAGTCTTCAATCGCCTCAACGATTACAAAAAACTCTACAAATCCGGCAAGCGATTCGCCGTTCTCGGCTGCGTCGCCCAGCAGGAGGGCGAGAAGATATTTGAGCGCGCCCCTTACGTCTCGCTCGTCTCCGGCTCAGCCTCTTACCGCAAACTTCCTGAGATGCTCGCCCGTGTTGAAGCCGGCGAAAACCGCGTCACCGGCCTCGATGATCGCCAGACCGAAGAGACCTTCGAGACTGACCTCACCGCCCGCACCAATCCCTATCGCGCCTACAT
>DAHXOQ010000047.1 GCA_027364815.1 Acidobacteriaceae bacterium
GTCTACTCTGTCACGCAATATTATTGTTTATTTTCAGTGACTTAAAGATTTTTACCCAAACCACCATTTTGGCCCATTACGTGCATCTATCTTTACGAATCTGACTGCCCTGTAGTCACTGAAATTCGTGGCAAAGGATGAGTCGGTCATGCAAGTGAGCCTGAAGGGTGTGGGTATCCCAAACCCCGATGGATCAACCGAAGCACTGATGCCGTGAGTTGGATGCAGTCAAAACCAATACACGAAAAAGAAAAAAACAGGACAGCTTGCCCCTGATAAAGGCAACCTGCCGAATCAATTTGGAGGAAGTCCATGCGATTGAATCGTTTGCAAGGAGTGGTCCTTGCGGTTATGCTACTGATGGTTGGCAGCTTCGTTCTCGTCAACCTGATGCCCGTTGCCCATGCTCAGAGCGCAACAACCGGCGCCATCGGCGGTGCGGTTAAGGATCCGTCCGGTGCAGTTGTTCCCAATGCTACCGTGACCATCACCAACACCGGCACAAATGGCACCCAAGTGGTCAAGACAAACGCAGAAGGCCGCTACACGGCGAGCCAACTGGCCCCCGGCATCTATAAGGTCTCAGCTACCGCTGCCAATCTGCAGTCTTCCAGCACACAGTTGGAAGTCCTCGTCGGCACCACGGCTACCGCAGACATCAGTGTCTCGCCTTCTGGCAAAAAGGAAACGATTGAGGTGACAGCTTCAACACTGCCTCTCGTGGATACCCAGAACGTAGCCCTTGTCTCGACCTTCAATGAAGCGCAGATTCAGGATCTTCCAGCTCCCGGCGGCGACGTTACTACAGTCGCTTTCACCGCTCCAGGCGTTGTAGTCAATGCTGGCGGTTCATATGGCAACTTCAGCTCCAACGGACTTCCCGGCATTTCAAACCTCTTCGTCCTCAACGGTTTTGACAACCAGGACCCCTTTCTCAACCTGAACAACTCCGGCTCCTCCAACCTCACCCTCGGTCAGGGCGAACTTGCCGAAGCGACCGTCGTTGAGAATGGTTACAACTCACAGTATGGACGCGCCGCTGGCGCCTTGCTCTACTACACAACCAAATCCGGAACCAATGCCTTCCATGGTATGGCCGACTACAACTACAACGGCACCATCCTCAACGCCAATGGCTGGTTCAACCAGTATGACGAAGGTCTCGTTGGCGCTCCGTTGACTCGTCCACACGCAGTTTCTAACGAGTGGGCAGCCAACGTCGGCGGCCCAATCATCAAGGATAATGTCTTCTTCTTCGGTGACTATGAAGGCCTCCACTATGTCCTCCCGGCCGGCAGCGGTCTCGTTACCCTTCCCAGCAAAGACCTTGAAGCCTATATGACCGCTAATGTGCCAGCAGATGCGGCCAACACTTACGGTCAGATCATCCACGCATTCGCTCAGTCGCCTGTAAATGCGAACGCTATCCCCGTTGCTAACGGCGGTGGAGCAGCGCAGGACAAAAATAATCTCCTGGGTTGCGGTGACATGGCCGGAGCCGTGGATCCCTTGGGTGGCTACTTGGGCGCAGTCCCGTCAGGTGGAGAAGGCACAGCTAACCCTTGTATGAACGTCGGCACTGCTTCGGTCAACAACATCAACATTGAGTGGCTCTTCACTGGACGTCTCGATTGGACCATCAACGACAAGCACAGAATCTATGGTCGTTACAAGATGGATCGTGGCTCACAGCCAACTTCCACCAGCGTAATTGATCCTCTCTTCAGCGCAGTCTCTATTCAGCCGGAGTATGAAGGTCAATTCAACGATAGCTACACCTTCAGCCCTACCAAGACCAACGTCTTCGTCATGGCTGCCAACTGGTACTCAGCATACTTTGGACCTGTGAACACGGCTGCCTCATACGCTGAACTGCCCATCAACTTCTATTACAGCGATTATGGTATCGATGGCAGCGGCGTCAACAATTCGCCTGGCCTGCCCACTTTCGGCGTTCCCTTCTATCTGACCCAGGGTCGTAACGTGACTCAGTATCAGCTCGAAGATGACTTCAGTTGGATTCATGGAAAGCACACCATCAAGTTCGGTGCCAACTTCCGTCGCGATCTCGTCTCTGACTACGATCAGCAGGTCGAAACCGTCTTCGGCTACACCGTTCTTCTTGACCTTGGAACTATCGCCAATGGAAGCCTTACGTCAACGCTTCCTTTTGGTTTTAACTCTTACAACCAGGCCTACACCAACGAGAAAACGGCTCACCTCGCCCTCTACAACCTCGGCGTTTATGCGCAGGATGAGTGGCAGGCAACCAACAAGCTGAAGATGACGCTTGGTATTCGCGTTGACCGTACCGGTAACCCGCTCTGTCATGGCAACTGCTTCTCCAATTATCTGGCAGGAACCTTCCCATCTTCTGGCGCATCAACCTCACAGCCTTACAACGCTGCCGACGGTGGCTCCATTCGTGCTGCCAACGCGCATCCCTTCCCGAGTGTTGAGCTCTTCAACATCCAGCCTCGCGCTGGCTTCAACTACTCCATCAATGAAAAAACTGAAGTTCGTGGTGGCGTAGGCCTCTTCTCTGATCTCTATCCGGCCGGCTTTGTCGACGGTGTGATCCAAAACTTCCCGAACTACAATGGCGTGACGGCTCTCAGTGGCAATATTGCGCCATCAGGTGTTGGCACAATGGGCGGTAATACGGCTGATGCAAACTCAGTCGTCCAGACTGCCTATACATCCGGGGGCAGCATCACGTCAATCAACGGTACACTAACTGCAGCGGGTGTGCCCTTTACTCCTCCGTCGGTCAATGCATACTTCCCGGGCAAGTTCAAGGTTCCCATGTACCTTGAATACAACCTCCAGATTCAGCGTGAGTTGAACAAAAACACCGCGCTTATCATCAACTACACCGGTAACTACGGATACCATGAAGTCATCCAGAACCAGCTCCTCAACGCTTCTGACAACACTTGGAACCAGGGTGCAGGTGCATGGGAGATTGGTCCTTCCGGCTCCTTTGCCGGGCTGGATGCAGCGCCTGCTGATCCCAGCTTTACCCGTGTCACCTCCTATTCCAACGCCGCGCACTCCAACTACAACGGCGTGTGGGTCAGCGTGAAGACCAGCGGACACGGCTTGACAGGTCAGGTCAGCTACACTTACAGCCACGCCTTGGACGAAATCTCCAATGGTGGTACCGGTGAATACTACAATACCGGTGCTGCTCTTTATCAGTTGACTCCGAACATGGTTCAGAACAACCTCAACTACTCAAATGCTGACTACGACATCCGTAATAATCTTACGGCTGACTTGGTCTATGTTGAGTCCTACAAGAATCACAACTTTCTGCTGAATAGCTTCCTCGGTGGTTGGACGCTTGGTATGAAGACCTACTATCGTTCAGGTCAGCCCTTCTCCATTTACAACAGCACACTGGCAAACGGTGGCTACACAAACTTGGGTAGTGAGTTCATGGGACAGAAGATGCCAGGTTATACTACGGGCACCCTCACCAATACCAGCGCTTCGGATCCTCACTCTGCTGTCAAGGCGCCTTCACTGAATGGACTTCAGTATTATGGTGGATCAAATGCTGCCGGTACGCTCTTCAATCCCCTTCAGAATAGCTTCGGTGATATCCGCAGAAACTCACTGTATGGTCCGCATTACGCCAATACAGATCTGAGTGTGATGAAGACTCTCTACAAGCATGAAGCAATCAACTTCGAGATTGGTGCCAATGCTTATAACGTCTTCAACCATACCAACTTCGGCCAGCCAAATAGCACGGTTACTGCGAACATGGCTAACTTTGGCTTGATCCAAAACACGCTCGCTCCTCCAACCAGCCCCTATGGTTCCTTCCAGGGCGCTGCCGTTACACAGCGTGTCCTTCAGGTTCACGGCAAGATCGTCTTCTAAGACGATCCGGCCCAAGCCGGAATGCTTCAACCTCAACGGGCGCTCTTCGGAGCGCCCGTTGTACTTTCCCCCCCCAATCAACCTTGTATCTTTTCCCACCCACCAGCATCTACCGATTAAATGGGTTTTCCTTTCCCAACCCCGGAGGGGTAGGACGAGAATATCCCAGGGTGAACCCTGAGCGCAGTGAAGGGGCAACCCTGGGTAAGGTTTCCTCCAATCCCGCGCCCCGTAGGGTCGCTTGAACCAGACCCCAACTTTTGTCTGTGCCAAAAATTAGAGGTTCATCAATGTCCATCAAATCCCGCTCTCTTCTCATTGCACTCTTTCTCTTCTCCGCCTTCGCCATCGCCCAAACCGGCCGCGAAATCTACCCCGACCCCACCCAGGCCAAATCCGACCTGGCCTCAGCTATAAAGACCGCCGCGCAATCCCACAAGCGCATCCTCCTCGACTTCGGCGGCAACTGGTGTGCCGATTGCCAGGTCCTCGACATCTACCTCCACAACGACCAGAATCGCCTTCTCCTCGAATCCAACTTCCTCCTCGTCCACATCAACATCGGCCGTTACGATGCCAATCTCGACATCGCCGCAAAGTACCAAATCCCTCTTGACCGTGGCGTCCCTGCCATCGCCGTCCTCAGCGAATCCGGCAAGCTTCTCTACAGTCAAAAGTCCGGTGAATTTGAATCGATGCGTCGCATTGCCCCATCCACCGTCACCAGCTTCCTCACCCCATGGAAACCCTCGAAAGCAGGCTGCTCTCAAGTCATGCTCAACTGCTAACCACTCTAAAATTCTTTTGATTTGAATGGTTTAGGCGCAATTGCAGAAAATACCCCTCATCTATCGCATAATGGCTTTAAGACTGATCCCTGACTTCTGATATCTGACATCTGGCTAGCTTTCAAGATGGCTAACTAGTTAGTAAACATTTTAGCAACATAAAATCAGTAACTGTCAATCCATCAACAACATACACCACATAAATCTCTCAATTGACTAACAAATTTTTCAAATAATCGACTGTGAAACTGTGATACCCCATCTAAACTACTCATAAATAATCACTTATCTAGCCAAATTCACAATAATTTACCAAAATTCCAGTCACTGTGAAACTGTGACAATTACTCAATCGGCGACAAGTGCTTTGTATTCTGATACGTATACGTAATCCGATGTACCACCGTCATCGTTGAAAGCACCGCCAGCACCCAAAGCGCCGGAGCCATCACTCCCCAATGATTGAAAAGCGCTCCCAGAATGATCAGCACTATCCGTTCAGGCCTTTCCATAAATCCTACCTTGCATTGACCAATCAGCGCCTCCGCACGCGCTCTCGTATAGCTGACCATCAGCGATGTCACCATCACAAACGCTGTCAACACAACATACCGGAAGTGATTGATGCGCGCATAGTAAACAAGTATTCCGAAGAACAGCACCACATCCGAATACCGATCCATCACTGAATCAAAAAACGCGCCAAAAACCGTAACCTGGTTCGTTCTCCGCGCCACACGCCCATCAACCATATCAAACAGCCCTGCGCCAATAATGACCAGCCCCGCATAGAAAAACATGCGCCCAGCATTAGTGACGTTAGCATGCCCAAATAAATAAGCCGCATAAAGATTGATAAGTACGCCAATAAACGTAAGCGCATTCGGCGAGATGCGAAGAATAGAAAGACCATGCACGATGCGATTAAGCAGCCATCCGCAGGCGCTTCCAAAGGCACTGGTCCAGGTCATTTCTTCCGTCCTTCTCTTCTAAACATCGCAGCTACTTTTCAGCGTCGCGTGCTTCTGCTTCATCGTGAATGGTTGTCAGCTTCAGTATCTCTAGTTCGCGTTTGCCGTTAGGCGTAACGATTGTCGCCACGTCGCCCACTTTTTTCCCTACCAGCCCTCGACCAATCGGCGACGTCGTCGAGATGAGCCCCTGTGTAACGTCTGCTTCTTCGCTGGTTACAAGGCGATAGACGATCTCCTCATTTTTAGTGGAATCGTAAACAACAATCGTAGATCCAAACGCCACCTTATCTCGCGGGATGTTGCTGAGATTGACCAGCGAGAACTCACCCATTCGCTTCTTGAGTTGCCCCAGCCGCGCGTTCACAAACGTCTGCCGCTGCTTGGCCATGTGGTACTCGGCATTCTCTGAGAGATCTCCAAGCGAGACAGCTTTCTTGATCTCCGCCGGGAGCTCATGGGCCAATTCGTGTGCGAGTTGTTGAATCTCCTCTTGGAGTTTCTTTTTAATGTGGTCGGTCATCCACGCTTCCATTGCGGGTGGCCATCAGGGGCACGTTACCGCGGGGAAATCAATATTCTTCTTAGATTATACGCGTTTTCAGTCGCTGGATTCCTGATTGGCTTGGCTCTGCTTAAGTGCCTCAAGGAACGTCTCGAGAATCAATACAGCAGCAACCTGATCGACCAGCTCTTTGTGCCGCTGGCGTCTGTGGCCCGCCTCATAAAGAATCTCGTGCGCCGCGTGGCTAGTCAACCGCTCATCGATGAAGTGAATGGGCAATTTGGTCAGCTCACCGAGTTCGGCTGCGAACGCGTGAACGCGCTCCGATTGCCGGCTGACTTCTCCGGAAAGATGCAGCGGGTCGCCAACAATAATTGCCGCCACACTATACCGCCTGCAAAGGCGCGCTACGGAGCGAATGTCTTCACGTGTGTGGCTGCGTCGGTTGAGTGTAAGCACAGGCTGAACAGTGAGCCCGAGTTCGTCGGTCACTGCAACGCCAATGCGCTTAGAACCAATATCCAATCCGAGGTAGCGCGTTGGTGTAGTTGCTGTCACATTTACAGAGTAAACCGCATAGCTTTGAACACGACATAGTAAGATGCGCCGATCAGATTCCGGTGTGCAGGCTAAGATGCTGGAACGATACAATATATATTGGAAAGTTGTGCCCGTTCCGAGCAGGCAATTTAAGGCGAAAAACAAGAATCAGTGATGGCGCGTAGACGAAAACCCGGCAAAAAGCGAGGCAGGCTCTTTGGTTTGCTCGTGCTGGTGCTTGCCTTTGCCACGGCGGCAGCCGGCGGCATCGGCATGTGGCTCATCAACACGCCGTATGGACCCGAGTCTGAGACCTTTGTAGAGATTCATCCGGGTTCAACGACCAATCAAATTGCGCACGTGCTCTCAGATGCTGGCATTGTGCGCTCGCCACTTGCTTTCAAATTAGCTCGCTGGTTCAATACAACTCCACAAGCGAAGTTGAAGGCGGGTGAATACAAATTTGATCACCCGGCCACCCCTGCTGAGGTCTTTGAACGGATCGCACATGGAGATGTCTACACCGTGACGGTGACGATTCCCGAGGGGTCGAATGTCTTTGAGATTGCGGCGATACTGGAGCGGGCCGGCTTTACCACGCGTGCAGAGTTTCTGGATGTGGCGCGCAAGGATACCAGTT
Organism: Acidobacteriaceae bacterium; assembly: GCA_027364815.1. GTDB lineage: Bacteria > Acidobacteriota > Terriglobia > Terriglobales > Acidobacteriaceae > CAIMNN01. The sequence goes on from DAHXOQ010000047.1 coordinate 7,336, forward strand.
GGATAGCGGACCTGGATCCCCAGGCAAAGACACTCGAAGGCTATCTCTTTCCGGATACCTATAAATTTGCACGCAAAGCCACAGCGCAGCAGATTGCAGCGCAAATGGTGAGGCGCTTCCGCACTGTGACTGCGCCGCTCGGTTTGGCGCAGTCGAGCGAAACAGTGCACCGTGTGGTCACAGTTGCATCGCTCGTAGAAAAGGAAACGGCCGTTGATTCCGATCGACCGTTGGTTGCGAGCGTCTTTGAAAATCGTCTGGCAAAGAATATGCCGCTGATGACCGATCCTTCGATTATCTACGGGTTGGAAGTTGCGGGAATCTGGCGCGGCACAATCTATGCCTCAGATCTGAAGCGCGACACACCGTACAACACGTACATGCACACGGGATTGCCACCTGGGCCCGTTGCAAATCCCGGCTTACACTCGTTGCGTGCGGCGTTGAATCCAGCGCAGTCGAAGTATCTGTACTTTGTCGCATCCGGAGCCGATGCGCAGGGCGGTTCGCATTTCTCGGCGACGCTCAGTGAGCACAATCATGCGGTGCAGGATTACCGGCGCGCGGTGCACAAGGCAGGTGGTCGATGATGCACAGCGCTCAACAAAGGAAGAGATGGTCGCTGGCGGCATCGTCGCTAATGCTGGTATTGCTCTCCGGTTGTCTGCTGCCTACCAAGCACAAGCTTCCAATTCCAAAGGTTCCGGAGATAGTTCAGAAAGCGACCGCCGACGAGTTGGCGGCAAAATTAAATGAGCACTGGAAGAATTTTGAATCACTCAACGTAACGGTTGACATCAAAGCCAGCATTCTCAAAAGCAAGGAAGGAGTTTCAAAGGATATTCCCGTATTCCGTGGGCATATTCTGATGCGCAAGCCTTCGATGTTGCGTGTGCTGGGTCAGTATCCAGTAGTGGGCGGCAGAATGTTCGACCTGGCCAGCGATGGTTCAAATTTCACGCTCTACATTCCATCCAAAAGTAAAGCAATCAAGGGCACCACCAGACAACACAAGCGCTCTGCCACACTCGAGGAGAATCTGAACCCCAGTTCATTTTTTGATGCGATGATTGTGCGCGGCCTGGAACCGAGTGATCTGTATGCAGTGACAGCTGATACGGAGACAATCGAAGACCCATTGCGCAAACATCTATACGAAACGCCCGAGTATGTACTCAGCATCATGCGCAGCAAGCCAGGCTCTCAGGAGCTGCAGCCGGTGCGTGTTGTTATTTTTCATCGTGAGGATCTTCTGCCCTACGAACAGGACCTCTACGATATTGATGGCAATCTAGAAACAATTGTCACTTACTCCAAGTACACCAGGACAGGGAGTCAGATGTATCCCGGCCAGGTTACCATCAAGCGGCCGATTGAAGAATATCAACTGATCATGACCGTGGATAAAGTGATTCCGAATATGACGCTGACTGACGATCAGTTCCAGATTAAGGTTCCCGGCGACATTAAAATTCAGAATCTTGACGATGCCAAGTTTGCGGATCCTAATGCAAGCAAACCCGCAGAAACAGATGCCGTGAAGCCCGATGCAACCTCAGCGCCTAAACAATAGAATCGAATGTTGCCTTAATTTTCAGAATCAGATCTTCTTCTGCAATCTCTTCCTGTTGCGAAACACTCAGTACGAGACCGGTCTCCGCCGGCAATGCTTGAAGCGCTTTGCGCGCGTGCGGCCAATCGATGGTACCTTCGCCGGGCCAGAGCTGCTCCTCGCGATGGCCCTTGTTGTCGCGCAGGTAGACGGCGGCGGCGCGTGCGCCAAAAATATCAAATGCCTGCTGAACGCCAACAGAGGCGTTGGCTTCGCCGGTGTCGAGAGCGAGCGAGATGTTGCGGAAGTGGCCGGCGGTGAGAATCTCAATCAGTCGCTCGGGCTCGGTGGCTTCGTTGGCGCCGTTCTTGACCAGCAGCTTGATTCCAAGCGGCGCGGCAAATGCGCCGAGATGCTCAAGAGCGGTGATGGCGTGTTCCAGAGTGCGCGCAGACCAGTAATCGTCGCGATTGCCCAATTGCAGAGTCAGATAACGGAATGGAATCAAGTCGGCGGCTTCAAGCGCGCGCTTGATCTCGTCCATGGAATCGATGCGGCGTGATTTGTCTGGATTGAGGAGCGAGACCGGAATGCCCCCGCTGAACTCCGACGATTGATCGATCGATTGCGGCGCATGCAGACCCCAAGGCTCGCATTGGCTGGCAGAGAACCACTTGGCCAGTTCGCGAATCTGCTCCTGACTTGTGTAGTCGAAGTGATGACGCGCGGCGATGACCTCAACACCTTGCGCTCCCGCGCGCGGAGCCAGCTCGAGCGCGCTCGCGCTGAGTCGCTGGCGAAGGAAGAGCTGAGTGGAGAGAATTTTCTTCATCGTTTGGTCTCGATCTGCGGTCTAGTTCAAGTTTAGACCCTGTTAGTGAGGCAATGCCTGATGGGTATTTCAGGTTCAGGCACCTCAGAAATGAGCTAAAAGCGGCCTATTTTGGCTGATTTTGAGCCAATATGAGGCACTTTTCGGAGCAATTTGAGCAGCTAATTTGGACCACCTTTCACGTGTTTTCAATAGTTTAGCATCTGATTTTGCACCTAATTTTGTGCATCAAGGGGGAGGGGGGAGGGGGGTGTCCCCGTTTTGAGTCCTCAGTTGCCTGTTTGCAGTTCACGGTTGTCAGAGCTGGTGCTTGAATCCATTGTGCGGGAAGAGTGGGAAATTATCTGCAAACGGCGCATGGTGCGGAGCACGTCCGGATCTATTGGAGCTGTCTCGATGTTCGATTGTGAGCAGATGTTCGCTTGATGTGCTTTTAGGATTGTGCGAGTGCGAAGAGACAAAAATACACGGAGGATCAATCATGCCATTCATCACCACTCATGACGGAAGCACAATCTACTACAAGGACTGGGGTACGGGTAAACCAGTGGTCTTCAGCCATGGCTGGCCACTCAGCGCGGACGCATGGGAAGACCAGATGGTTTTTTTTGCGGCGCACGGGTATCGTGCGATTGCGCATGACCGGCGCGGACATGGAAGGTCCAGCCAGCCCTCGAATGGCAACGAGATGGATACCTACGCCGACGATCTTGCCACATTGACCGAAGCACTTGATTTGCAGGATGCAGTGCACGTGGGTCACTCGGCCGGCGGTGGTGAGGTGTCCCGCTACATTGGCCGTCATGGAACGAAGCGCGTGGCCAAGGCAGTATTGATTGCTGCTGTGCCTCCGCTGATGCTCAAGACAGCAGCCAATCCGGGTGGGTTGCCGATGGAGGTCTTCGACGGCATTCGCAAAGGCGTGCTGGCCGACCGTTCGCAATTTTTCAAGGACCTGACCCTGACTTTCTACGGTGCCAATCGACCGGGGTCGAAAGTATCTGAAGGGTTGCGCGAATCCTTCTGGCATCAGGCGATGACCTCCGGCCTCAAGGGCGTTTACGAGTGCATCAAGGCCTTCTCAGAAACGGACTTCACAGAAGACTTGAAGAAAATCGACGTGCCTACGCTCATCATTCATGGAGACGATGATCAGATTGTGCCGATTGCGAATACGGGGATGCTGGCCGAGAAACTGATCAAGGGAGCAACGATGAAGATTTTTCCTGGCGCATCGCATGGTTTGTGCTCGACGCACAAGGAAGAAGTGAATGCGGAGTTGCTGGCGTTTATAGAGGGGTAGAGCGGGAAGTTTTTTAAAATCAGATGCTTCTTTTCTATAGCACTTAGTGCTATGCTGCGTTTGTGCATACATATGAAGAAGACAATGCCTAAAAAGTATCGCAGCAAGATTATGGCGGCAATTCATGAAACAGCATCGGATATTTTTCGCACGGGGCTAATGGAAAAGCAAACGATGCGGGATTTCGATCTGCTTTGTCTGACGCCGATAAAGAAGATGAAACCCAAAAAAATCCGCGCGTTAAGGTTGCGCGAGAAGGCGAGCCAAACTCTTTTTGCAGCTTACCTGAACGTGACGCCAAGTTTAGTAAGCAAGTGGGAACGGGGAGAGAAGCATCCGCGGGGGGCTTCTTTGAAGTTGCTCTCGCTGGTGGAGAAAAAGGGTTTGGAGATTGTGGCTTGATTCGTACTATGAATCCACGGTCACAAAAATCGAGACCGGGGGCACCCGGCATTGGACAGGATGACAATTAATCGAAAGGCAACAACAACAGCAACTGCAGATCCTTCGACTGCACTTCGCTTCGCTGCGTTCCGCTCAGGATGACACATTTTTGGAGAGTCGATTCGCGTAGGAAGACAGATTTTTGGAGAGTCGATTTGCGTAGGGAGACAGATTTTTGGAGAGAGTCGATTCGCGCTGGGAGACATATATTTTGGGGAGAACTGATATGCACAGGATGACAAGCTGGTAAATTCACAGTGTGTCATCCTGAGCAAAGTGAGGCGCGCTTTTCGCCGAACGCAGTCGAAGGATCTGCAGTTGCTTTTAAATCTATCAATCAAGCAGTATCATCACGCTGATGCATGAAGGCAGCTATTTTACATACATCGTAGCCAGCCAAAGCCGAACACTCTATATCGGTGTAACGAGTAATCTGCTCAAGCGCGTTTATCAGCACAAATGGAAAGAGTTCGAAGGCTTCGCCTCTCGGTACAATTGCGACCGGCTTGTCTGGTTTGAGAGATCTCAAGAAGTTATAACGGCTATTGCCCGCGAAAAACAACTCAAGGGATGGAGGCGCGAGAAGAAAATCGCCTTGATTGAAACTACTAATCCAACTTGGGCTGATTTGAGCCGCGAGTGGTATGAGGTAGAACCGAACGATTACAAGCGCGCATTAGATCGGATGGATAGTTAAACGAAAAGCAACAGCAAATGCAACTGCAGATCCTTCGACTGCACTTCGCTACGCTGCGTTTCGCTCAGGATGACACATCGTTGAGAGAATTGATTTGCTCGGGATGATACACAAAAGAATTTTGCACTCATTCCAAGAGCGGTATTCAAATATGTAGCTGGGCGCGCTTCAATGCCTGCGCAAAAAATAAAATCACAATTACCAGCCAGCGGCTTTGCCGTAGTGGCTGCGGTGGTCCTGGCCGCCGAGTTTGTCGCCGGTTTTGGGGTCGATCTCGATGCACTCGCCGTTGGACCAGTGGCCGTCCTTGACGCTGACGTTGTAGCCGAGCGACTTCAATCCGGCGAGGACTTCGGGAGAGAAACCGGGTTCGAGGAAGAGCTTGTCCGGAAGGTACTGGTGGTGGAAGCGGGGCGCGTCAACGGCTTGCTGAATGTTGAGGCCGCCCTCGGTGGCGGAGAGCAGGATGTTGCCGACGGTGGTGATGATGCGCGGGCCTCCGGGTGAGCCGAGGACGTAGCGCAGACGGCCTTTTTCAAGAACGATGGTCGGTGTCATGGCGCTCAGGGGGCGCTTGCCGGCAGCGATCAAGTTGGCCGGGCCCTGGATGAGGCCGTAGTAATTGGGCGCGCCGAGTTTGACGGCGAAGTCGTCCATCTCGTCATTGAGCAAAAATCCCAGTGTGCCGCTGGTGACGTGCGAGCCGAAGGAATCGTTGAGCGTAGTGGTGACGGAGACGGCGTTGCCCTGCGGATCGACGACGGAGTAGTGCGTGGTGTTCTTGTGCTCGGGCAGGTGGCCGGCGGATTTCGGCGGAGGGGGAAGAAATCCGCTGGGGCGCTTGAGGTCGGCGCTCGGAGTGGCACTGTCTCCGGTGATGCTCAGACGCCATGCTTCAGCATATTGCTTGCTGATGAGCTGCCGGGTGGGGATGTGGTTGAAGTCGGGGTCGCCCATGTAATCGGTGCGGTCCATGAAGGCGCGCCGCCATGCTTCAGTGATGAGATGTATGGAGTCAACGGAGCGGTCGCCGAGTCGCTTAAGATTGTAGCTCTCAAGAATATTGAGCGCGGAGATCAAAACGATTCCGCCGGACGATGGTGGCGGCGCGCTGATGACGGTGTAATTGTGGAAGGTACCGGTGACGGGCTTG
>DAHXOQ010000048.1:0-7659 GCA_027364815.1 Acidobacteriaceae bacterium
ACCCACGCCCGTCCAGGCCGCTGCCATTCCACCGGCTATTGAAGGCCTCGACGTGCTCGCCACGGCGCAAACCGGCACCGGCAAGACTCTCAGCTTTCTCATCCCCATCGTCGAGAAGCTGCAAAAGCTTGAAGGCCGCGGCGCCCATGCCCTCATCCTTCTGCCCACGCGCGAACTCGCCATGCAGGTCGAGCAGGCTTTCCGCGCGGTGCGTACCAGCCCCTCGCAGAACGTCGCGCTCTTTGTCGGCGGAATGGCCGAGCAGCCGCAACTCAGGGCGCTCCGTGCCGGCGCGCGTGTCATCGTCGCCACCCCGGGACGTCTTGAGGATTACCTTCGCCGCAAGCTCGTCAAGCTCAATGAAATTCAGATTCTGGTTCTCGATGAAGTTGATCGCATGCTCGACATGGGCTTTCAGCCCGCCATTCAGCGCATTGCCGCTGAGCTGCCCACCGAGCGCCAGACCCTCTGCTACTCGGCAACTCTCGATAAGCCGATTCAAGAGATCGCTCGCAAGTATCTCCGCAATCCCCGCCGCATTGAGTTGGGTTCAGTCCTCAAGCCCGCAGAGAACGTCGAGTTGCGCACCTTCGAGGTTCACCCCGATCAAAAGCACGATCTTCTCGAGCATCTCCTCGAGAGCGAGAAGGGAAGCTTCCTCGTTTTCGTGCGCACCAAGCACGGCGCAGATCGTGTGGCGCGTCGCCTCACCCGCGGTGGCTTCTCCGCCACTCAAATTCACGGCGACCGTTCGCAGGCTCAGCGAAATGCCGCACTGCGCAGCTTCTCTGAAGGCCATCACCGCATTCTCGTCGCAACCGATGTCGCAGCTCGCGGAATCGACGTTGCGCACATTGCGCATGTCGTCAACTTTGACATGCCCAAGGTTGCCGAAGACTTTGTTCACCGTGTCGGCCGCACCGGCCGCGCATCGGCCAGTGGAGTCGCTTCAACCTTTGCCGCTCCAGCTGAGCGTGGCGATCTGCGCCGCATCGAGAAGGCTCTCTCGCTACAGATGAAGCGCTTCAAGGTTCGCGCCATGGATGAAGACGTCCTCGAGAAGGAACGCGCAATCGCCTAGTTCTTCTTTTTGAATTCTGTTTTTCCCCATCTTTTCCGAAAAAAAGCGGTGAGCGTGGGAACTTGAAAAATTGGAAATGAAATGGGGCCTGTCGCCAACCAGCGACAGGCCCCATTTTCTTGCCTTGAACAAATCTACTTCAGCGTGATCTCACCACTCAGCGGCGTGTTCTCGCTGCTGTCGCCCACGTGAATCACGAACTTCCCCGGATCAATCGTCCACTTGTGCGCTGTCTCATCCCAGTAACTGAAAGCGCGCGCGTCTAATTTCAAAACCACGTGCTTCGTCTCTCCCGGCGCCAGCCGAACCTTCTCAAAGCCCTTCAATTCGCGCTCCGGACGCTGCGCCTTCGCCGATGGATCGGAAACGTACAACTGAGCCACTTCAGCTCCCGCAACCGCGCCCGTGTTCTTGACGTCGAAGCTCACCTCAACAGGGAATGCCGTGAGCGACAGTGATGGAGCCTTCAGATTCGAGAACTCAAATTTCGTATAGCTGAGTCCAAATCCAAACGGATACAGCGGATGCTTGCCCGTCGTCGTCCAGTAACGGTAGCCAACCATCAGACCATCATCATAGTGAACCTTCTGAATCACCTCATCATGGCTCTTGCCGTCCACTTCAGTCACATGCAGCATGTAATCCTCGCCCGGAGTCGGATAGTAAAACGCTGAAGACGCGCTCTCATGCCAACTGCGGTCAAAAGTCACAGGTAATTTGCCCTCCGGATTGTGATGGCCAAAAAGAATATCTGCAAACGCAGGGCCTCCTTCTTGCCCAGGATAATAAGTTGCCAGGAATGCTGGCACCTTGTCGATCCAGCGATGCACATCAGCGCTCACGCCGCCCGTGTAAGCCACAATCACGTGCGGATTTGCCGCAATCACAGCCTCAACCAACGCATCCTGTCCCCACGGAAGATTGAAAGTCCGGTCGTACCCTTCACCCTCGGTTGCCGGATTAAATCCCACCGAAACAACCACCACATCAGCCGCTGCCGCCATCTGCTTCACATCGGGATAAATAATATCCACTTCAGGCATGATACCCACGCCCAGCCGTATCCCCGCTGTGAAGGGCAGATAATCAACCTGCACATTCAAGGTCTGTCCCGCGGTCGGCTCCAGCGTGACCGATTGCGGCACCTGTCCCTCTGAGCGCACATGGCCAAGAATCTGCTTGCCGTCGATGATCACCTTCCACGCATCGCCGCCCGATGACGCCGCCAGCAGCAAATATTTACCGGTTGTCTTCGCCTTGTATGTTCCCGTGTAACGAATGCTGCGCGGATGCGTATCTTCCGGTCCCCACATCTCTTCTTTCCACATCGAGAGGTTCCACTGGTCGCTCTCTTCAGCTTTGCCCGTGAAATCCTTCGAAGGGAAGACCGCTGCGTGAACTGCATTACCTTCCCAGTAAGTTCTGCTGAAAATTTCGCTCATATTCGGCAAGCCGCGCGAATAAAGCACATGCAGATTCGGCTCTCTGTTCGCGATTCCCGTCAGCAAACTCACCGGCTCAAATGCATCTGCCTGTGAAGAGCCGCCACCGCCAGGTACCGCCGGATATGCATCCGGGCCTATCACCGCGATTGTCTTGATCTTCTTGGCGTCCAGCGGTAGTACTCCACCCTCATTCTTGAGAAGAGTAATACTTTCCAGCGCGCCTTCTAGTGCAGTTGCGCGATCTGCGACCGAGTACGTTGAGTCCGCCGGATCAAACTGGTCGTGATCCATGTATCCATAACGCAACACCACGCGAAGCAGCCGCAGCACCTTGTCATCGATCGTCGATTCTTTCACCGTTCCAGCTTTGATCGCCGGCAATAAACCGGTCGCATTCATGAAGCGTCCATTGGGCATTTCAAAATCAAGACCATTGTTCGCCGCGCCGACCGTGTCATAAGTCGACTCCCAATCAGACATCAGAATCCCCTGGAAGCCCCACTCACCCTTCAGCACCTTCAGATTCAGAAACTCGTTCTGCGTCGCGTGAGAGCCGTTCAGCAAGTTGTACGAGTTCATTACCGCGTCCACATGCCCTTCCTTCACCGCTGCTGCAAAGGCCGGCAGATAGATCGCTCTCAGCACGCGCTCGCTCACAATCGAATCGACATTGTGCCGGTTGTATTCCTGGTTATTCGCCGCGTAGTGCTTCACCGTTGCAACCACACCTTGTGACTGCACTCCCTGTATGTAGTTCGATGCCAGCTGCCCATTCAGATAAGGATCTTCAGAAAAATATTCAAAGTTCCGCCCAGCCAGTGGCGTGCGGCTGATGTTCACTCCTGGACCCAGCAAAATATGTACGCTGCGTGCCCGGGCGTCGCGGCCCAATCCTTCGCCGATCTTCCGAGCCATCGCAGTATCCCATGTCGCCGCCAGCGCAGCTCCGGCAGGGTACGCCGTCGTCGGCCCCCAGGTGCGCACACCCTCAGGTCCATCTGACATCTTGATCCGCGGCAGCCCGATATTGGGCATCGCGAAGGTGAACATATCGTCGACACCGCCAATGAGTTTGATCTTTTGCTCAAGCGTCAGCTTGGACAACAACTCATGGGCCTTGGCCTCGATGGCTGGTGAATCCGCCACTGGTGCCTGGGCGCGGAGAACGATCGATCCCACGAGCAGTAATGCTACCAGTGACACAACGCCCGCAGGCGTAATCAGAGAAATGAAGCGTGAACTTTGTTTTTTCATAACGCGTTGAGGCTATCGTATTTGGCCTTTCTCTGTACATCACCTCAGGCTATAGGAAGGAACGGGATAAGGCGCTGTGGTTGTAGTTCCCCAAGATTGTCTTTGAATTTTCCAAAAGTAAAATCAGACTTTCTGTGAATCACGTAGAACGCTGAAGCCGGAATGTGCACTTTTGCTCATTCTCTGCGTGATTTGCAAGCCCTGTGACTCGAATCACACCGCTAGGTGTATCCAGTCACTGTATCGTCATCTTCTAAAGCGCACACTTTGTATGCAGAGTGATAGGCAAAGTACAAAGTCGGAATTCAGTGTGTTGGTGTGTATGTATTGAATTTGTGGGAGCTTGGTTCTTGTGTTTAGCCAAGTTGGACTTTTTCTCCCGTGGAGACGGCTATGGGTTTTGAGAGCGGATTGAAGACTATTGTTGTTGCCGCAAGTCTCGATGGTCGCTCCGAGGCCGCTCTTGAGTACGCGCGCAAACTTGCCGCTGCTTACGACGCACGCCTGGTGCTCGCTCACGGTGTTGATCCCGTCTCCTATGCCGCAGTCGGCGAAATTCCCGGAAAAATGCGTGCCGCATTGAGCGATGAAGCCCAAACCGCGCTCTCCCAGCTCGCTGATGAGTTGACCAAAGAAGGCATCCCAAACCACACCGTTGTGCACCAGGGTGAAATTGCACAGATGCTCCTTCGCATCGCCGATCAGTACGATGCAGGATTGATTGTCATCGGTACTGACGGATTCAATGGTGCCGGTGCATATGTCGTCGGTGCAGTCGCCGAGCAGTTGGTCCGTCTCGCGCCTTGCCCGGTCTTTGCCGTTGCTGCCGATTGGAATGCAGGACCCTTCCGTCCCATCCCCGGTGGTCCCGTGCTCTTGGCAATTGAAAAAAATGAAGCCGCCAAAGCCGCTGTTGCCACTGCACTCTCGCTCGCTGAAACCTTCAATCGTCCGCTGCACATTGTGCATGCACGCAGCGCTGCCGAGGCTATGGGTTTTCTCAACCCTCCCGCCACGCGCCCGGAAGATTTTGGCGTGCCCACTTCAACGCGCGTAAAAGTTGCCTGCATGGTCAAGGATGGAACTCCGGCGGATGTTGTCGAGGCAGCCATCGCGCAACTGCGGCCCAGCATCCTCGTCGCGGGAGTCAAGAGAAACAGTGGTACACCCGGGCCCCATGGCACTGCATTTACGCTGCTGGCGCGTTCGCGGGTGCCCGTAATTTGTGTTCCACCAGAGATGAAGTCCGTTTCTGTTCTTTAACTTCAATGCCAATCAAATTGGCATTGAATAGTCGTGTGTCGTAAAAGCAGGAGCCAATCACCTTGCCAAAGCGACAAAGGAAGTGGGAGCAGCGATGCAATTGTCGACGCAGCAAAGTCAGCAGCATATTGTCGCGGCGCACCCCTTGACGCAACTTCTGGAGTGTCCGCCAGATACCAGTCTGCAATTGGGCAACTCGGTCCGTAACATTCAGTTCAATGAGGGCGACGCAATCTTCCGTCAGGATGCGCCCTGCGAAGGTCTTTACCTCCTTGTCTCTGGTAACTTCCTCCGTCGCGTTGATCGTATGGGTATGCGACTCACTCTAGCCCCGGGCTCACCCGGCGAACTTGTCGAACTGGCTGCAACGCTAGGCGACAAACGTCATACCTACACCCTCATGGCAAGAACTCCTGGTACCGCTTTGCTCTTGCCCATGGATACACTGGAGAGTGCCTTTAGTCAGTACCCTCCTCTCAGAATGCATCTGCTCGAAGAACTGGCTCGCGAGGTTTCGCGCGCCTACAGCGCGGTGTGGCTCCTTCGTATGAGCAAAATGCGGAGGACAAGAACTTCGTAACTGGTACGAGAAAAAGAGGATACGCGAAGATTTTTTGAATCATATGATTCACGCGCAAATCATATTAGATGTACTTCCGCCCCAGAGAGCGTAAGCTATCAAAAGGGCGCTGAATTAAAGTTCCACTGAGCGAGAGGCTATGGGTTCGATTCAACCACAACGCACACCCGATGATTGTATGAACTGCGAACATCGTCACCTGCGTATGTTCTGCAACCTTACGCCTGACGCTCTTGAAGATTACGACCGCATCGGCATCATGATGAACATGGCTCGCGGCGCAAAACTCTTCACTGAAGGCGACCCCGTTCGCAACGTCTTTGTCATCTGCACCGGACAAATTAAAATCTCCTCCACCTCGCGCGAAGGTAAGACCATGATCCTCAAGCTCGCCGGCCCCGGCGACGTCCTTGGCCTCAGCGCAGTTCTGGCCAATGTAGTCCATGAAGTCACCGCCGAGGCCATCGAACGCTGCCAGGTCAAAACCATGCGCAAGCAGGAGTTCGTCGAATTCCTCGGACGCCACGGTATCGCCAGCATGCACGCCGCCCAGTCTCTCTCCGGCGAGTACCTTACCGTCTTCCACGACGCCAAGCGCCTCGCGCTCTCAGGCTCCGCCGCCGGTCGCCTCGCACGACTCCTTCTCGATTGGGCACGCGCCTCGGCCAACGGTCGCTCCGAGCTCAAATTCACCATGGCCCTCACCCACGAAGAGATCGCCAACATGGCCGGAACCTCGCGCGAAACCGTCACCAGGCTGCTTAACCAATTTCGTCGCGATGGCTGGCTCACCATTCGCGGGGCCAGCATGACCATCACAAACGCAGAACAGTTGGAACGACTCACCGTTTAACAAGCTGCGGGAAACACACCACGAGAAATGTTTTGAACGAGCATGACCTTTAGCCTGCCTCGCCCTTGCATCAGGACCGTCCCCCAATCATGCATTCACACGCAAGTGTTCTATGGCATCTCCCCAAGCGACGATTCCATGGTCGTCGCCTTCAAACATACTTCCGGCGAATTAATAGTTCGCTTCATTGAGTCGCAGCAGGATTAACTTTGTAAGGAAACCATATGGAATTCAAGTCATCAGATCTTTTTTGCATATGGATGAATATTTATACAAGTCCGCATTAAACACATAATTTTAAAGAACTTATTTGCTGTGATAATAACCTGAAATCCCCCTCCTCGCCTTCTCCAAACACACTTTATTCTTGCAATTTTCATCATCACGTTTATATTGCACATATGGCAGCAATGCATCTTTCATTCCGCACTTGTTGTTGACCCCACCTGAAAAATTCAGTTGTTAACCTGCGTTCGTGAGCGCCCGACCCTTTGTATCTGCATTCGAAGTAAAGGGCGGGCTAAAGGTAAACCCGTATCTGCATCACCTTTTGGAGGAGTGACATCATGACCAAGCTTTACTCTCGTTTCACCGCTCTATGGTTCGCACCGGTTGTTCTCATGCTGCTCGTGCTCTTTGCACTGCCGCGTCTGAGTTCAGGCCAGCCCTTTCGCGGCGGCATAAGTGGCACAGTTACCGATCAATCAGGCGCAGTCGTCCCCGGCGCTCAGGTTACCGCCCTCGATACAGCGACCAACATTACATTGAAGGCTGTCACATCATCAGCGGGCGAGTTCACATTCCCCGATCTGCCCCTCGGTAGCTACACCGTCACTGTCGTTGCTAACGGATTCAAAGTCACCAAGGTTGACAAGGTTCCCGTCGCTGCCGGTGGCACGTATACCTTACCCGTCAGGCTCTCCGTCGCTTCCGCCGGTGAGACCGTTGAAGTCACCGCCGCATCGCTTGCCATTGACACAGTTTCCGATCAGCAATCCACCACTCTTCCTGAAATTGCCGTACAGAACATTCCCAACAGCGGACGCGACTTCACGCAGATGCTCTCACAGACCACTGGCTTTGCCGGATTCTCAACCGGCGGCGGCGCTGGCAATGGCGCTGTCAACGGTTCCCGCTCCAACAACGTCAACTGGCAGATTGAAGGCACTGACAACAACGATCT